>CAININ010000384.1 GCA_903849265.1 uncultured Acidimicrobiaceae bacterium | reverse complement strand
GTTCGGTTGCTGCTTGGTTGACGAATTGCCTGTTCGGAGGGCGTTCGCGAAGGTTTGCAAATCATTGCTGCCCGCTAGCGCCGAAAACCGCCTCCCGGGCCTCCGCTCACCCGCCCACCGACCTCACTACAGTCCCCCTGTGGCCAATTCGAACCCTGTCAGCATCGCCATCGACGCCGGAACGACCGGGGTGCGCTCGCTGGTCGTCGACGACCAGGCCCGGGTGGTGGACATCGCCTACCGGGAGCTCACCCAGTACTTCCCCCAGCCCGGCCGGGTAGAGCACGATGCCGACGAGATCTGGCGGGCCGTGCGCGACACGCTCGGCGAAGTGGCCGGACGCCTGGCCGACTCCGGCCGGGTGGCCCGATCCATCGGGATCACCAACCAGCGCGAGACCGTCGTCGCCTGGGACCGATCCACCGGATCGCCCCTGCACCGCGCCCTGGTCTGGCAGGACCGCCGCACGGCCGACCGGTGCGCGGAACTCGTCGAGGCCGGACACCTTCCCTTGGTCCGGGAGCAGACCGGCCTCGTCCTCGACCCCTACTTCTCGGGATCGAAGATGCAGTGGCTCCTCGAGGAGGGCGGCGTCTCCAAGGGTCCCGACCTGGCAATGGCCACGGTGGACACCTGGGTCCTTTGGAACCTCACCGGTGGTGTGGATGGCGGGGTGTACGCCACCGACGTCACCAACGCCTCGCGCACGATGCTGTTCGACATCGTCGTCCGCCGTTGGTCGGACGAGCTCTGCGACCTGTTCAACGTGCCCACGAGCGTGCTCGCAGACGTGCGACCTTCGTGCGGGCGGTTCGCCAAGGTGGCACCGACGGTGCTCGGTGCGTCGTCGCCTCTGGCCGGCGTTCCGGTGAGCGCCATGGTGGGCGACCAGCATGCCGCCCTGTTCGGACAGGCGTGCTTCGACCGGGGGATGACCAAGGCGACGTTCGGCACCGGCAGCTTCGTCCTGATGAACGCTGGGTCCACCTGCCCAGCACCGGTGGACGGACTTCTGACCACCCTGGCGTGGGACCTCGGGACTGACGGGGACATCGCCATCGGGTCCGATGGCGGACCGAAGGATGGCCGCAGCTCGGTGGCCTACGCCGTGGAGGGTTCGGTCTTCGTGGCCGGAGCCGGGGTGCAGTGGCTGCGCGACGGGCTCGGCATCATCGACGAGTCTGCGCAGCTCGAGCCACTGGCCCGGTCGGTCGACTCCTCCGAGGGCGTCGTCATCGTCCCCGCGTTCACCGGCCTGGGCAGTCCGCATTGGGACCCAGCGGCCCGGGGCACGATCACGGGGCTGACCCGAGGGATCGGGCGAGCCCATCTGGCCAGGGCCATGATCGAGGCCATGGGATTCCAGGTCAGAGACGTCCTGGAAGCCATGGGGGCGACCGGTACGGCCCCGAGTGTGGTCCGGGTGGACGGCGGGGCTGCCGTGATGGACCTGCTGCTCCAGCATCTCGCTGACCAGGCCCGGCTCGACGTACTCCGTCCGCAGTCCATCGAGACGACAGCGCTGGGCGCAGCCACTATGGCCGGGTTGGCCGAGGGCGTGTGGGGGT
The DNA here is from genome assembly GCA_903849265.1 of uncultured Acidimicrobiaceae bacterium. Taxonomy (GTDB): domain Bacteria; phylum Actinomycetota; class Acidimicrobiia; order Acidimicrobiales; family RAAP-2; genus Bog-756. Next base: position 13,760 of record CAININ010000384.1, on the reverse strand, counting down.
CGCTCGACGATCTCACTGCCCTCTGGACAGAAGAGGCGTCGTTCGCACCCGTTGCCGACGAGGCAGTCGTAGCGGCGGCCCATCAGTCGTGGATGCGTTCGGTCGGACGCTCTGCCGGCTGGGCCAAGGGCGACTCGGCCTGACCTGCTGCGCTTGACCTGCTCGCCTGACCTGCTCGCCTGACCTGCTGCGCTTGACCTGCTGCGCCTGACCTGGCCAGATCAGGACCTGACCCGATCAGGCCAGCTCACGCCAGCCGTGGTCGGCCAGCTCGCCCATGATGGCGATCCACTGACGCTCCCGGGAGCGGAACACCGGAGCCACCCGGCCCACCACCAGCACGACACCGGCACGCACCAGCTCGGCGGCGGCCACCCCGGGGGTCGGATCCGACGGCCAGGATCCCGATTCGTCGGCCCCGACCGGAGAGGACAACGGTGCCACCGCCCACAGGGCCATCGAGCGCATCTCGTCTTCGCCCGGTGCGTCCCCGTGGACTGCCATCACACGGGTCGTGTCCGAGTCGACCACTGCAGCAAAGTCGGCGACCAGGCTGCGTCTGACCCTGTCAGCCAACCGGTCGAGGAGTGCGTCCGGGGACGTCTGGACGAAGAGCTCGGTGGCGATGTCGAGCAGTTCGGCATGCCGATCGGGCAGCGGCCCGTCGACCGCCCGCAACGTCTCGATGATCACGCCGTCCACTTCGAGGATCTCATCGCGCAGCAGTCCGAGGAGGTGGTCGCCGGCGAGTCCCACGCCGAGTTCGTCCACCACCACCCCGTTGTCGCGCTGGAGGATGTCGATGGAGACGACATCGCCGCCCACCGAGCCGATGCGGCTGGCCACGGCACCAAGGGCCCCAGGGCGGTCGGGTAGCTGGACGCGGATCAGGTAGTTCGCCACCCGGTCAGGCTACGGGGGCAATGTGTCGGCTCGGTTTCGGGCCTGTTACGACTGTTGCTCGGTGGTCGTGCTGTCCGTCTGGCTCGCACTGGGCGCACCGGCACCATCCACCGGCTGGGGCTTCTTGCGGCTGGCGTACTCGTCGACGTACTCCTGGCCCGACAGCGTGCCGATGTCTTGCATGAGGGCATCGGTCAGGGTCCGCAACCGGTCCTGGTCGGGGATGGCTCCCCCCTCGGTGTCGCCGGCCCCGCCCACGTTGCGCTGCCCCGTGGTCGCCTGCTCACCGTCGAACTCGTATCGGACGGGGGGACCGAAGCGAACGGTGATCGAGTGGAACGGTCGCATGACCATGCTGCCGGGGGGTTGGACCTTGCGGGATCCCACGATCCCGACCGGCACCACCGGCACGCCGCAGCCCAGGCTGAGGCGGGCCACGCCGGTCTTGCCCTTGTGAAGGCGGACGTCCGGCGACCGGGTGCCCTCTGGGTAGATGGCGAGGACTCCCCCGCCTTGCAGCACCTCGGTGGCGGTGTCGAGCGCCCGTTGCGATGCATCGCCCCCACTGCGATTCATCGGGATCTGGCCCGCCGCCCGAAAGAACCATGCCGTCTTCCAGCTGTCGAAGTACTCGGCCTTGGCCACGTAGGTCACCCGGCGCTTCACCACCAGCGGCAGGAAGAACGAGTCGCAGAACGACTGGTGGTTGGCCGCCAGGATCACCGGGCCGTCAGTGGGGATGTGCTCGCGCCCTTCCACCTTGACCCGCCAGAGCAGGTAGAGGAACGGGCTGATGATCGCCTTCATGATCCAGTAGGCCACGGGCAAACGGTAACCGTGCATGTGCTGTACTGCACTGATGACCGCTCGACCCAGTGAATCCCTACCCGAAACGGGCGGCCCGGCCGCCCCGGGCCCCGTGGCGAATACGTCGGGCGGACCCTACGAGGTGCTGGGACGGACCATCGGCCTGCCCGTCGAGGTGCGCAAATCGGCCCAGTGGGGAGTCCAGTACCTGGTGCCGACAGCGGCCGCCCAGCGATTGGTCGACCCGACCGGGCTACAGGTGACCGGGCCGCTACCGGGCCGGGCCCTGATGGCGTTGGCCGTCTGCCGCTACGACGACACCGACCTCGACTCGTACCACGAGGTCGCCGTCAGCTTCGTGGTGCGCCCCCACGACGCCCCACGCAACGCCACTACCGTCCAGCGGCTGCGCGAGTTCGCCACCGGACAGATCGGCGCCTACATCCACCGACTGCCCGTCGACCAGGAGTTCACCTGTGCGGCCGGTCGTGACGTGTGGGGCTACCCGAAGTGGGTCACCACGATCGACATCGACGAGCCCGGCCCCGGGGCCAGCGGTGCCGGCAACGCCACCTCGGTGCGCCTCGTCGACGACGGGGCTCATGTGCTCACGCTCACGATGGCCTCTGGCGGACCGATCAAGCTGCCCGCTCAGGCGCCACCGAGCTACTCGTTGCGTGACGGCGTGCTGCGGCGCACCGAGTGGACCACCTCTGCCCATGGCGTGACCGGTCGGTTCGGCGGATCCACGCTCGTCCTCGGCGACCACCCGGTGGCCGACGAACTGCGCAGCCTGGGCCTGCCCAAGCGAGCGCTGTTCACGTCGTCGACGGCCTGGATGCGGGCGAACTTCGGTGCAGGCGAAGTGGTCTCGGCCGGCGCCTAACCCAGTTTGGGCAGTGCTTTGCGCAGGCTGCGCACGCTCTGGCCGATCCGCTGCTCGTTCTCGATCAGCGCGAACCGCACATGGCCGTCGCCCCCGGGGCCGAAGCCGACACCGGGCGAGGTGGCCACATCGGCCTCCTTCATCAAGTACTTGGCGAACTCGAGCGATCCCATCTCACGGTAGGGCTCGGGGATGGGGGCCCACACGAACATCGTCCCCCTCGGCGGAGTGACATCCCAGCCGACCCGCTTCAAGCCGTCACAGAGGGCGTCCCGGCGCGACTGATAGATCTTGTTGATCTCTTTCGGGTAGTCGGGCGCCTCGTTCATGGCCACGATGGCGGCGATCTGGATGGGCTGGAACGTGCCGTAGTCCAGGTAGCTCTTGAGCTTGGTCAGGGCGGCCACGATCTCGGGGTTGCCGACCATGAAGCCGACTCGCCAGCCCGCCATCGAGAACGACTTCGTCATCGTGTACAGCTCGACGGCGACGTCCTTGGCTCCGGGAACCTGCAGGATCGAGGGTGGCGTGTAGCCGTCGAAGGCGATGTCGGCATAGGCGAAGTCGTGGACCAGGACGATGTCGCGCTCCTTGGCGAACTCCACGATCCGTGTCATCCACGCCAGGTCCACGCACTCGGTGGTCGGGTTGTGTGGGAAGGAGAGCACGACGACCCGGGGCTTGGGCCATGCGGACTCATAGGCCTCCATGAGGTTGTCGAAGAAGGCGGCCCCGCCTTCGTCGGTATCGACAGTGGCACCCGACGGTGTGTCGAGCCGGACGTGGCGGATGTCGGCCCCCGCGAACAGCGGTGCATAGATGTGGATCGGGTATGACGGCGACGGCACGAGGGCCGTGTCGCCGGGGCCGACCAGCACCCACATGAGGTGCGACAGACCTTCCTTGGCCCCGATGGTGGTGACGACCTCAGTATCGGGGTCGAGCTCCACGCCGAACTTGCGCAGGTAGAGGTCGCAGATGGCCTGGCGGATCTTGGGGATGCCGCGGCTGGCCGAATACCGGTGGTTGCGCGGATTGCGTGCGGCCTCGGCCAACTTCTCCACAGCGACGTCCGGCGACGGCAGGTCCGGGTTTCCGAACCCCATGTCGATCACGTCTCGCCCATCGTGGCGGGCCGCTGCCTTCAGGTCGTTCATGGTGGCGAAGACGTACGGTGGCAGCCCATTGATGCGACGGAAATCCATTCCCCACGTTACCGCCGCGCCCGGGTGACGAGGGACGGTGCCGAAAGACCACACCGTTATGCCCGGCGTGACGCCCTACTGCACTGTTGCGGCGGCCTCGGCGATGACCTCGATCGAGTCGGGCCAGGCGCACACGGCCCAGGTGGCACCGGCATCAGCGACTGACCTGAGCATGGCCGTGGCTTCGACGAGAGTGTCCCCGACCGGCCCGCCCCAGGTGACTTCGACCCCCTGAGCCACCAGACCCACAACCGGTGCAGCATCCACCTGCCAGACATTGACAGCTGAACCAGTTGCCCGTGCCAGGTCCACCATCTCGGGACGTGCTCCGCCCAGCCACACCGGCACACCGGCTCCGGCGACGGCCGTAGCCACAGACCCGAGCCGGCCGCGGCGCACCTCGGCGGGTTCGAACGGGATCCCGTACGCCTCGTTCTCTGCGCGGCTGAGCTTGTCACCGGTACCGATTCCGGCGATGAGGCGCCCTCCGCTCATCGAGTGCATGCCGCACAGCACCTCGATCAATACGTCGTCGGGGAGCAGGCCGATGCGGGCCACCAGGGTCCCGAGTGCGATCGTCGAGGTGGCGGCGGCCAGCGCACCGAGCAACGGGCCCGACGACAGGGCCGGACGCCCGGGCTGGCCCATGGGCCACAGATGATCGAAGCAGAAGACGCCGTCGATCCCGAGCGACTCCGCTCGCTGGGCAGCATCGAGCGCCGTGTCTGCATCGTCGCGGAACTGCGGGAGGGTGATGCCGACCTTCATGGCCGGGTCACGCCGTCACGACCTGGGAATCAGTACGCACGAAGCCGAAGGCTCTGTGCAGGAATCCCTCGAGTTCATGACGTCGACTCGACGCGGGCTTTCAGGTCACGGAGGGCGATCGACATGATCCGGCTCTGGGCGCGCATCTTGATGAACCCGGGCAGCGGCACCTTCAGTTCGACCTCGAGGTGATAGGTCACCTCCGTGCCGCCGTCCGCTGTGGAGGTGAACACGTAGCGACCGTCGAGCTTGTTGGTGATGTCCCCCTCGGTCTGGACCCAGGCCAAGACGCCAGGAGCCTCGGAGTAGTCGTACGCCAAGGTGTAGCTGGTGCTCCTCCCGAAGGCCGCAGCCCGAAAGGTGACGAGTGAGGGTCGTCCTTCGGGGTCGCGTTCGTCGATCGTGACCGCCTTGATATCAGCCGCCCACGACGGGTAGCTCGCGATGTCGGCACTGACCTCGAAGCAGCGGGCCGGACTTGCCGACACCACCATCCTCTCGGTGGCTTGTTCCGCCACGATCGGTCCTCCTATTCGAATCGAATTTCGGAGCCCAGACAGGACTCAGCACTACGTGTCGCCGAGCGACGCTGCCAGCCTAGGGGCGAGTAGGTCGTAGCCGAAGGATGCCTCGGCGCGGCTACGTGCCGCCTCCCCCATCTTCTTGGCCAACGCCGGGTCGTCGAGGAGTGTTCCGATCGCTCGGGCGACCTCGCCGGCCTCGGTCGGGCGTCGGACGAGCAGCCCCGTCACCCCGTCCTCGACAGCCTCGCCGGCCCCGCCGGACTCTCCGGCAACTTGTGGAACGCCTGCCGCCGCAGCCTCCAAGAAGACGATCCCGAACCCCTCCTGCTCCAACCCGAGCCATCGGTTGCGGCACAGCATGGCGAACACGTCGGCCGCTCCCACGAGTCGAGGAAGGTCTTCGTCGGACACGCCGCCGAGCAGCCGCACCGGGGCCCCGACCTCGGCAACCCGGCCGGCAAGGCGTTCGGCGTCCCGTCCTCGTCCAGCGATGGCCACGGTGAGATCCGGAAACCGCGCAGCAAGCAGGCCGGCGGCGTCCACGAGCACGTCCATCCCCTTGCGGGGCACCAGACGGCTGACGCTGACCACGAGTGGGCCGTCAAGAGGGAGTCCGAGGTCCGATCGGGCCCGGGACCGTTCCTCGGCATCGAGCGGCGTGAACCGCACGAGGTCCACGCCGGGCGGGATCTCCACCACCGGGGGCATGCCCCGCCCGCGGACGGCCCGCAGGGCCTCGGCCGCCGGGTAGCCACCAGCCGATATGACCAAAGAAGAGCCCCGGACCGCGTGGGCGAGCAGGGACCGACTGACGGGTAGGCGGCCGGGGATAGCCACTTCGGCACCGTGCAGGATCACGGCATAGGGTCGGCCGAGGTGTGGGCCGATGACCCCGAGCGGAAATGCAGGGTCGAGCACGATCAGGTCAGCCTCCACCCGGTCGGCCGCTGCACGGATCCTCCGGATCAGTGCAGGAGTCGGCAACAGGACCCCTGACGGCACCCGTTCGATCCGGATTCCCCTACTCGCCTGCTCTGCGTCGAAGGCGGCGGCACCTGGGTCGGACGATGCGGTGAGCACGGCAAAGGAAGAGGGATCGAGGCGCCGCCACAACTCCCACAGATAGGCCTGGATCCCGCCCACTTTCGGCGGAAAATCGTTGGTCACGAGCAGATGAGTCATCGGTCAGCCCCGGTCGGCGCCATGAGCAGGTCGGCCCGTCCCAGCCGTTCGGCCGCCCAGCGGGCGTGCTCGGCCAGCATCGCATCATCGGACTGCACCCATCGCCCGACGGCCGCCGCCGTCGCACCATCGGCACCGTCGCCCACGTTGCCAAGCGCGACCAGCGCATTCCTTCGGAGATGACGGGGGTCTCGACCGGCGATATACCACCGCCCGTGTGCGTCGAGCAGCTCCTCATCTGATGCTTCGAGCATCCCGAGCAGATCCACCGAGGACACAGCATCGGGTTCCGCCTGCCTCGGCGGGTGGCGCCGGTCCGCGAGCCGGTTGATCGGGCAAACCTCCTGGCAGTCGTCGCAACCGTAGATACGCCCCCCCATGGCCGCTCGGTACTCGACCGGGAACGTCCCAGGAGCCTGAACCAACCAGGCCAGGCACCGGCGCGCATCGAGCACCCCGTCAGACGTCAAGGCGCCGGTGGGACATGCCGTGACGCAGCGCTTGCAGGGGCCGCAGCCCTCGGCCGGGGCCGAGGGCCCTACTGGCGCCGTCTGCTCAAGAGGCGCATCGGTCACTACGGAGCCCAGAACGAACCACGATCCGAGTTCAGGCAGAAGCAGCAGGGTGTTGCGGCCGAACCACCCCAGTCCGGCGCGCTGTGCGGCGGCTCGATCGACCAAGGCGTTGTCATCGAGCACCACACGGGCCTTCCATCCGTCGACCTGAAGCCGATCGGCGACCTGCTCGAGCGCCCGGCGGAGTGCGCCGTACTCATCCCCCCGTGCATATCGGGCAACCGTGCCCGACGGACGACTCGTCGTGGCAGGCTCGGTCTGGTCGCAGCGCTGGTAGCCCCATGCCCCCACGACCAGGGACTTCGCCCCGTCGAGGATCCGGCCCGGGTCGGTCGAGCGTTCCGGGTTGCGGTAGGTGAACTGCATCCCTCCGTCGAACCCGGCCGCACGACGGGAGCGGAGGTCTTCACGGGTCTTGGTGAAAATGCCGGCACCGGCGATGCCAACGGCTGCGAGCCCGGCATCCGTGCCGACCTTGCGCACATCCGCACCGAGGCGACGCAGCGCGTCCGCGCCGATGTGAGGTCGTGGCTCCTCGGTCTCCCCCAGTGCTCGACACCCATCAGATCTGGCCACACACCATGGTCGCACGACCGGGAGTAACGGTCGGCAACGGCGGCTCGCCCTCCATCGTCCAGCGCAGGGCCCTACTGCCCGCTGGCGCGGGCCTCATGACGTACCCCAGGCACCAGGCCCGCCTGCTCGAGCAGTCGGACCGCCCGGGCCTCGGCGGCGTCGATCACCACCGCATCGTCGGCCTCGCGCCCAACGATGAACGAGACGACGCAGTCGCCGCAGACGTCAGTCAGTCGGTGGGCGCATTCGGCACAGTCGACGGTGAACGCCTCTCCAGATGGGACCTCGGCTCCACTTCCGGTCCCAACCACGGCTCCGCTTCCGGTCCGACGTCCGGTGAACGGTACGACGACGCCGGTCTTCACGGTCGTGGCGGTGCCCCACCGTTGTCCGGGCTGTGCATCCGATGTCCTGGTCACGTCGGAACTGCTGGTCACGGTGCTTCCTCCTGGAGTCGGTGATCCGATTTACGTCCGTGTCGATAGTGCCTGCCGGTTGTGACAACGCCGTTCGAATAGGGGAATGGGCACCCGTCCGGGGTAGGGTCTGCAACCAAGACGCAACCGATAGTTACCCCCCTGACACCAGCGCCCGCCTCAAGACATCCCGAAAATGGGTCGATACCAGCAACAGGACAACTCCCGTTCCGCCCCTCGGGACAGATGGGACGGAATCCCGCGAACCAGCAGGTAGAACGAGATCGAGTCGACAACAGGTGTCGGCTCGTTGGCGCCTGGCTGCGCTGACGATCCCAAGACGGCACGAAAGCACGATGAGCCCTCGAAGCAACAACATCTCCACCGCTGCACCGGATAGCGACTTCGTGCCATCGACACTCGCAGATGTCGAGGGGTCCTCCTCACCCCGGCCGCACCCCCGAAAGATCGGGTGGGTCGGAGCGGCCTCGCTGGCCATGGGCGGGAGCAACCAGTCGATCTTCCTGATCGCCGCGCTGATCCTCTCGCAGGGCGGTGCCGCCATCCCGATCCTGATCTTCGGGCTCCTGCTCAGCTACATGGCAGCCCCCGGCTGGATCGAGGTGTCCGGCATGGTCCCCAACCGGGTCGGCGGGATCGCTGCCACCTGTGCGGAGGCGTTCCGCCCCTACGGCGCGGTGCTGGCCAATCTCACCGGCGTCTCCTACTGGTGGGGCTGGGTCCCGACCTGCGGCCTCACGGCGATCTTTTCCGCCGGGGCCATCCACCAGTGGTACCTCCCCGGAGTGCCGACCACGCTCCTGGCCGTCATCTTGGTGGTCATCTTCACCGGCATCAACCTGTGCGGCCTGAAGTGGGCAGCCAGGGTCGCCGTCCCCATCGCCACGCTGGCCGCCTTGTTGGCACTCGGCTCGAGCCTCATCCCGATCTTCGCCGGCACCGTCGACTGGCACCAGGCCGCCTCGTGGCACCTCATCTCACCCTTCAGCGGAATGTTCGGCAAGCTCACCAGCGCCATGGCCGGCCTCTACCTGGTGGGCTTCGCGGCACCGGCATTCGAGGCGGCGGCCTGCCATATCGGCGAGATGAAGGACCCCAAACGCGACCAGCCACGGGCCATGTGGGTCAGCGGAGGGGTGGCGAGCATCTACTTCGTGATCATGCCCATCGTGTGGCTGGGCGTGCTCGGAACCACTGCACTCGGCCAGTCGGTCCAAGGGGACCTGGCCACGGTGCTCGGTCCCACTTACGCACCGCTGTTCGGCGCCTTGGCTAAGTCGATGGGCATCTGGTTCATCGCCATCAACATGTTCAGCGGAACCATCCAGCCCCTGTCGGGGGCGTCGCGCACCTTGTCGCAGCTGTCCGAGGACGGTCTGCTGCCCCGCACCATCGGCTACCGGCACCCGAAGACCGATGCGCCGGTGGTGGCCATCGTCTTCACGGCGGCCTGCGCCATCGTCTTCTTGCTCCTCGGAGACCCGGTCAGCCTGGTGGCCGCGGCCAACCTGACCTATCTGATCGGCATCGCCCTGCCCAGTGTGGCGGTGTGGCTCTTGCGACGCCACGAACCAGAACGGCCCCGCCTCTATCGGGCCAAGAACTCCTCGATCACCCTCGGGGTGGTGGCAGCCGGGGTGTGGCTGCTCTCGACCATCTTCGGGTTCGAGCAGTTCGGGCTGCCGGTGGTCATCTTCGGCCTCGTGCTCGCGTATTCGGGAGCGCTCGCCTATGCCTGGCGGGTCCACTTCGACCGGAAGCGCTCCGGCATCAAGGGACCGCGGTTCTCCCTCCACCTGAAGCTGACCGGCGCCATGCTGGTCGTGCTCGCCATCGACGGACTCGGCTACCTGATCGCCGTCAACCACGTAAGTTCGTCCGACCCCGCCCTAGTCGCCCTCTTGAAGGATCTGTTCGTCACCGTCGGCCTGCTCACCATCTCGGTCGGCCTCGTGCTGCCCGGAATGATCTCCCACACCGCGGACCAGGTGCGCGACGCGGCCCGAGACCTGGCGGAAGGGACGCTGGCCGACCTGACGGCAGCCATGGAGGCCATGGCCGGCGACGACCTCGAGCGAGCCCACGTACCCGTGATCGTGCACCCGGTAGTCGTGCGCACCGCCGATGAGTTCGGCCAGATGGCAGACAGCTTCAACATCATGCAGGACGAGGTGGTGCGGGCGGCCCTCGCCCTCGACACCGCCGTCGACGAGCTGAAGTTCCACCGCAACGAGCTGTCACGGCTCGTCGAAGAGCGCACCGTGGCCCTCATCGCCGCCCACGAAGAGATCGAACAGGCGCATCGACGCCGTCAAGACATGCACGACCGGATGCGCATGCTGTCCGCCCGGCTCGGTGCATCCGAGATCGACGGTGTGGACCTGGCCTCCACCATCGAAGAGGTCGCTGCCTCGATCGGCGAAGTCCTCGACGTCGACGTCGTGGCCGTCTACACCGTCGGCGACGGACCCGGGTTCACCGGCTCGCCCACTATCTGGCACCCGGGGCACGTTGCCCACACCGCCGACCGTGACCTGCTGCTGTCCGACCGGAACCGCAGGTTCCTCGAAGGGGTAGCCGAGCGAAAGGGGACCCTGGCCCTGTCCGACGCGTCGGCCGTCCCAGCCTCGCCCCACGGCATTGACGAGCCCACCTTCACGAGTTCGAGCGGATATGGAGCCTGGGTCCTGTCTCCGATCCACGATGCCAACGGAAACCTCTTGGCCATGCTGGGCCTGGGGAAACGCGACCCGGTCACTGAGTGGAACGAGGACGACATCGCCTTGGTGGACTCCGTCGGTGCCGACCTCGGTCGGGCCATCGTCCAGGCCAACCTCTACGAACGGCAGTCGGAGGTCGTGCACCAGCTCCAAGAGCTCGACCGGGCCAAAAGCGAGTTCTTGTCGACCTTCTCCCACGAGCTGCGCACACCTCTCACCAGCATCCGGGCCTACACCGAGCTGCTCCGTGACGACGATGCAGGGGTCGATAGCGACCAAGACCGAATGCTCGAGATCATCGAGAGGAATAGTGTTCGCCTGTCTGTCCTGATCGAGGACATCCTCACCCTCTCCCATCTGAACTCTGCCGTCTACGCCATCAACCTGGTCCCTGTCGACGTCAATCCGTTGCTCGCCTCGGTGTGCGAATCGCTGCTGGCGACGGCCCAGGCGAAACAGATCTCGCTGTCCGCCCGCACCGGGACCGAGGGGGTGTTCGTGCTCGGCGATGCCAATCAGCTCGAGCGCCTTCTGCTCAATCTGGTGTCGAACGCTGTCAAGTTCACGCCTCAGGGAGGCACGGTCCGGGTGGGAGCGACTGCATCTGATGCCTCCGTCGTCCTCTCGGTGTCGGACACCGGGATCGGGATTCCCAAGTCTGAGCAGGACGCGGTGTTCGGCCGCTTCTTCCGGGGAGCAGAAGCGACCCAGGAGGTCATCCCCGGGACCGGCCTGGGCCTGGCCATTGTCCAGGCCATCGTCGAGCACCACGGGGGTGTCCTCAACCTTTCTTCGGCACCGGGCCAAGGCACCACGATCCGCGTGCGGCTGCCGTCGCTGGGCGCCGCCCAAGCCGAAGCCCAACGTATCGCTCAAGGATCGGTCGGATCGGCCGATACAGAATCAGAGGCTTTGGTGCCAGCAGGCATCACAGCTCCCGGTACGGGGGTGCCCGCCCTCGTACCCGACCAGCTGTCTGACGCACAACGCAAGGAGCACCCGAGATGACCACGACCCTGCACCCTGAACAGGTCGAAACAACGACACGTGTCCTCATCATCGAGGACGACCCGTCCATCGCCGAGGCGGTGCGCCGTGTGGTCGCCAAGCAGCACGGCACCGGAGTCGTCGCCAGTGACGGCCGCAACGGCTTGCGCAACTTCTTCGAGGACCGGCCCAACCTGGTCGTCCTCGACATCGGACTTCCCGGGATGGATGGATGGGAGGTCCTCGAGCGCATCCGCGACCTCTCTGAGGTACCGGTGCTCATCCTCACCGCACACGACCTCGAACAGGAGAAGGTCCGCGGACTCACCAGTGGAGCCGACGACTATCTGACCAAGCCGTTCGGGGTCCAGGAGCTAGGGGCCCGGATTCAGGCGCTGCTTCGTCGCAGCCAAAGCGCTGCCGTGGCGACGTCGAGCGAGTCGACCACCTATCGCGATGCCAACCTCGAGGTCGACTGGGCGGCCCGCGAGGTCCGAGTCGACGGCGAGGTCGTGGGACTGACCAAGCTCGAGTTTCAGCTGCTCCAGACCTTCGTCCGCCATCCGGGCCAGGCCCTCGCCACCCAGCAGCTGCTCGAGCAGGTCTGGAACGACCCGTTCGGGATCGGACCGGAGCGGGTCAAGTTCACCGTGCTCCGGCTCCGCCGCAAGCTCGGGTGGCAGGAAGACCAGAAGGATGTCCTCGAGGCCATCCGCGGCTACGGCTACCGCTACACCCCCATGGGCGACACCATGACGGCCTAGTAGCCGGCGACAGGGTCCACCTGGCCTACCAGCTGGTCCCCTGCCGCAAGGCGCGCCACATTGGTGCGGATCCGTTCGGCCAGCAGCGGCACCACCATCTCGATGGTGTCGGCAGTGTGGGGCGTGATGATGCAGTCGGCTCGGCCCCACAGCGGGTGTCCGTCCGGAAGCGGCTCGGGATCCGTGACGTCGAGTGCGGCTCCGCCGATGGATCCCTCGACGAGGGCCGACACCAGTGCATCGGTGTCGACATGGCGCCCGCGTGCCACGTTCACCAGCCATGAGGCTTCGCCCATGACCGCCAGCTCGGCGGAGCCGATGATCCCGGTCGTCTCGGGCGTCAAGGCCAGAGCCAGCACCACGACCAGCGCATCCGCCAAGGCGGCATGCAACCCGTCCACCGGCACCACCCGGGCAGCACCCGCCAGCGGGGCCGGGTTCCGACGGACCACTGTCGCCTCCACTCGCAACGGCGCCAGCTGCTCGAGCAGCGATGTGGCGATGCCTCCGCCACCGACGATGGTGACCTTCTGGTCATAGAGGCTGACCCCGGCTGGGACTCCCCACGACCGGGCCTCCACGCGGGTCGGTAGGTGGCGCAGACCGGCCAGGGCGAGAGCGAGGGCGTGCTCGGCCACCGGCTCTGCGTAGGCCCCTTTGGCGCACGTCCAGATCCGTTCGTCGTCCAAGAGACCGGCCTCGGCCACCCGCTCCACACCGGCAAACGGGAGCTGCACCCACCGGGCTGCGGGGACCTCGCCCAGCCACGCCGCGAGGCCGGCCACGTCCGCAGGGTCGAGCCACACCAGACTGTCAGGACCGTCGGCCAGATCGACGACTACGCCGCCTCCTGACCGGACGGCTTCGGTAGCGAAGTCGGACGGATAGGGACCGACGGCGACGCGCGGGAAGGGCATGGAACGCATCGTAGCGAGGGAGTCCAGGACCGACTCTGGTGGGGTGCCTAGATTGGGAGCCTGTCCATCGCGAGGGAGAGTCCGTGCACGTCCAATTCAATGTCAGGGATTTCCTCGACCGGGCCGCAGTTACCTACCCAGACCGGGTCGCCATCGTCGACGAACCCGACCAACCCGCCCAGCCGTGGGGGCCGCTCACCTTCGCTGATCTGGCCGTTCGGGCCCGAGCCCAGGCCGCCGGTCTCGACCATTTGGGGATCGACCCCGGTGAGCGGGTGGCGATCATCTCCCACAACTCGTCGCGGATGCTGACGTCCTACTTCGGCGTCACCGGGTGGGGCCGCATCCTGGTGCCGATCAACTTCCGCCTGGCCCGCGCCGAGGTCGAATACATCCTCGAGCACTCCGGCGCCAGCGTCTTACTGGTCGACCCCGAACTCGAAGACGAGCTGTCCGGGCTCGGCCCTCGCCACACCTACATCATCGGCGCCGATTCCGACCAGGAGCTC
>CAININ010000383.1 GCA_903849265.1 uncultured Acidimicrobiaceae bacterium | reverse complement strand
CGGCGCGCTGCGCACGGCCATGGCCACCTGCGGGTACCAGACCGTCAAGGAGTTCCAGAAGGCGGAGGTCATGGTGGCCCCCGCGCTCCAGTCCGAGGGCAAGGACCTGCAGCGTGCGCAGGGCGTCGGCATGGGCCATTGAGTCCGTCCGTCCCCACTGACGACCCCCGTGAGGGGCCGGTCCTGGTCGTCGACTTCGGCGCCCAGTACGCCCAGCTCATCGCCCGCCGGGTCCGCGAAGCGCACGTCTACTCCGAAATCGTCTCGCACAAGTCGACCGCGGCCGAGCTGGCGGCACGGCGCCCGGCCGGGATCATCTTGTCCGGTGGCCCCAAGTCGGTCAACGAAACCCCGGCTCCGACGATCGACCCCGCCATCTACGACCTCGGGATCCCGATCCTGGGGATCTGCTACGGCGCACAGCTCCTGACTCAGCAGCTCGGCGGCGAGGTGGCGCGCACCGGACGCGGCGAGTACGGCCGCACCCCGCTCACCGTGACGGCCACGTCCCCGATCTTCTCCGACTGGCCCGAGGCCGCCGAGGTGTGGATGAGCCACGGCGACGCCATCACCCGCGTGCCAGACGGCTTCGTGGCCACGGCCACATGTCCCGACGCCCCCGTGGCTGCCTTGCACGACCCCGACCGGGGCATCTTCGGCGTCCAGTTCCACCCCGAGGTGGTCCACACCGAGCACGGCCGCGACCTGCTCGAGCGCTTCCTCTACGACATCTGCCACTGCCCCCCGTCATGGACCCATACGTCCATCATCGAAACCCAGGTGGCCGCGGTGCGGGCCCAGGTCGGGGACTCCCCGGTGCTGTGCGCATTGTCGGGCGGCGTGGACTCTGCGGTGGCTGCCGCGCTGGTGCACAAGGCGATCGGCGAGCAGCTCACGTGCGTCTACGTCGACACCGGCCTCATGCGGGCCAACGAGAGCGAGCAGGTGGAGGAGACCTTCCGCCGACAGTTCCACATCGACCTGGTCCACGTGAAGGCTGCCGACCGGTTCTTCGAGGCGCTGGCCGGGGTTACCGACCCCGAACGCAAGCGCAAGATCATCGGCGAGCTGTTCATCCGCATCTTCGAGGAGGTGGCCCGCGACCTGGTGGTCGAGAAGGGGCACCTCGACGAGGACGGACCCGAAGGTGAGCCAGCCGGCTACCTGGTCCAAGGGACCCTCTACCCCGATGTGATCGAGTCCGGTTCGGGCACGGCGGCGACCATCAAGTCGCATCACAACGTGGGCGGACTCCCCGACGACCTGGCCTTCGATCTGGTCGAGCCCCTGCGGCTCCTCTTCAAGGACGAGGTCCGCGCTGTCGGCGAAGAGCTGGGCCTGCCCCACGACATCGTGTGGCGCCAGCCCTTCCCCGGTCCCGGACTCGGTGTCCGGATCATCGGTGAGGTGACACCCGAGCGGGCGGAGATCCTGCGTGCCGCAGATGCCATTGTGATCGAGGAAGTCCGCAAGGCCGGCCTCTACCGCGAGCTGTGGCAGAGCTTCGCCGTCCTGCCTGCCGTGCGCACGGTCGGTGTGATGGGCGACGGCCGCACCTATGCGTACCCGATCATCATTCGCGCCGTCACCAGTGACGACGCCATGACTGCAGACTGGGCCCGACTGCCCTACGACCTCCTGGAGCGTCTCTCCTCCCGGATCATCAACGAGGTCGAGGGCGTCAACCGGGTGGCACTGGACATCACGTCCAAGCCGCCCGGCACCATCGAGTGGGAGTGACCGAACGGGGCGGCCGCCCCGACGGCAGGGACTTCGACGGCAGGGCCTTCGACGGGATGGCTGACTTCGAACCCGTGGCCATCGAGGAGTTGGTGGCCGGGCTCACCCCGGCCCAGGAGGCATCCGTCGTCCACCGGGGGAGCCCGCTACTCATCGTGGCTGGTGCCGGATCGGGCAAAACGAGAGTCCTCACCCGGCGGATCGCCCACCTCATCGCCACCGGAGACGCCGCGCCCTGGCAGATCCTGGCCATCACCTTCACCAACAAGGCAGCCGATGAGATGCGCAAGCGGGTGGCCGAACTGGTCGGCCCTCGGGCCGGGCGCATGTGGGTCTCGACCTTCCACTCGGCGTGCGTTCGGATCCTTCGGGCCCACGGCGACCGTCTGGGCTACAAGGGCAGTTTCACCATCTACGACGACGCCGACTCGCGGCGCCTGGTCGAGATCATCGCCCGTGAGCTCGATATCGACACCAAGAAGATGTCACCGCGCTCGATGCTCGGTCAGATCAGCCAGGCCAAGTCGCGCCAGCAGGGCCCGGTGCAGTTCCGCCAAGCGGCCATCTCCATCTTCGACCGGCGCATCGCCGACGTCTTCGACCTCTACCAGCAGCGCATGCTGGCGGCCAACGCCATGGACTTCGACGACCTGCTGCTCAACGCCGTGCGGCTGTTCGCCGAGCACCCTGACGTCCTCGAGCACTACCGGGAGCGCTTCACCCACGTCCTGATCGATGAGTACCAGGACACCAACGCCGTGCAGAACGCGCTGGCTGTGCAGCTCGCCGGCGGCCACCGCAACATCGTGGTGGTGGGGGACAGCGACCAGTCGGTCTATCGGTTCCGGGGTGCCGACATCTCCAACATCCTCGACTTCGAAAAGGCGTTTCCGGACGCCACAGCCATCACTCTCGACCAGAACTTCCGATCCACCCAGACCATTTTGGATGCGGCCAACGCCGTCATCACCAACAACGTCTCCCGTAAGGCCAAGTCGCTGTGGACCGAGCAGGGGGCCGGCGACCAGATCGTCCGCTACCGGGCCGAGGACGAGCACGACGAGGCCGAATGGGTGGCCCACGAAATCATCCGGCTGCGGTCCGACCAGTCCCTCAAGTGGGGCGACGTGGCCATCTTCTACCGGACCAACGCCCAGAGCCGTGCCTTGGAAGAGGCCATGGTCCGAGCTGAGGTTCCCTACAAGGTGGTGGGTGGCACCAAGTTCTACGACCGCAAGG
>CAININ010000382.1 GCA_903849265.1 uncultured Acidimicrobiaceae bacterium | reverse complement strand
CTTCAGCATGTTGCCATCACCGAGATCCACGAAGGGCAGCTCGTCGGCGCCGATGTGGAGCGACGGCGGGTCGTCGCCAGAGAGGTGCTGCAGAACGGAACTCTCGGATGCGGGGTTGATGTGCATGGCGATTCCTCGGATGGCTCGGTGGAACGGCTGGAAAGACCGTTCCACAGTGTCGAGATCTGTTTCGGATGTCAGCAGTGCGCTATGACCGGTACACCTGACTCCCGGCAGAGTAGTCCGCCACTCGGCTGCCACCCCCATCGAACCATGTGCAAAGCCCGTCAGGTGGACAGAATTCGGGCGAACGCGTCCAGGACCTCGAGTGCCCCCGAGTTTCCTTGGACGACGCCACCAGGACGCCCGGTGATCCGGTCGACGACATCGACCACGGAACCCTCGACGACCAGTGCATCGTCGGGCACGGATCTGCATGACACGACCGTCACCCCAGCCTCGACCCAGATGCCCAGTCGGAGGTCGGGTTCGCTGAGCCGGATGTCGAGCGAAACAGTTGCATCTGTCAACACGACAGCCAGGCCGGTCAGATACGCCGCAACGACGAGCGACTCACGGTCTTCGACCTGTGGCCGCTCGCCACGGGGCAGCATGAGGTCGTACTCGTGCACCCACGAGTCGAATAGGAAGTGACTGATGGCCAGGTAGGCCGGAACGTGTCCGGGCGGAGCTTCTGCCATGGCCAACAGTCCGTCCGGTCCGAGTGCATCCATCTCGGCGTCTACCGCAGCATCCATGTCCGCCAAGAGCGCCCTCAGCTGGGCGGGCGTGAGATCGCCGAGCATGGCCCCAGCAGCCTCGACCGTGCTTCGGGTGTCCATCCCTTCGAGGAGCGTGGTCGCTTTGCCCTGGTGCGCCTCGTGGAGGGTGTAGCCGAGGAACTGGCAGGCCGATGCCAGGTGGCGGACCAAGTTGTTCGTATCCCAGGACTCGCACCGGGTCGGCCCACTCCACTCATCGTCGGGCAGAGCGCCGAGCCATCCGCGCATCCGAGCACGCTGCGAGCGCCAACCGAGTACGGGTTCCCTCGGGTCGAGATCAACCGATAGGGGGACTCCCGGACCTCCGTGGTGCTGCCGGATCTTGGACACGGTCGACTACCCGACTATGTCAGCCACGACGACGGGCTACTCAGGCTGAAGGGCCACTCAGGCGGAAGGGCCACTCAGACGGAGGCGGATCCGCTGGCGAGCGGGCCCACCGGGAAGTGGCAGGCAACCTGGTGGCCTGGTGCGAGCTCGCGCAGCAGGGGCTCCTCGGAGGCACAGCGATCCTGGGCGTACGGGCAGCGTGTGCGGAACCGGCAGCCCGACGGCGGGTTGAGAGGGGAGGGGAGCTCCCCGGTGAGCGCCTTGTGGTCCGAGATGTGATCAGGATCCGGTTCCGGAATCGAAGCCAGCAGCGCCTCGGTGTAGGGATGGGCAGCTTCACGGTACAGATCGTCGGAGCCTGCGACTTCGACCAACTTGCCGAGATACATCACTGCGACACGGTCACTCACGTTCTTCACGACGGCAAGGTCGTGGGCGATGAACACCATGGTGAGCTGGAACTTGGCCTTGAGATCGGCCAACAGATTGAGGATCTGCGCCTGCACCGATACGTCGAGTGCTGAGACCGGCTCGTCGCAGATGAGCAGGTCCGGTTCGGCCATCAGCGCCCGGGCGATGCTGATGCGCTGACACTGTCCGCCCGAGAACTCACCAGGTCGCCGGTCACCGGCCGCATCTGGGTCGATGCCCACTGCCTCGAGCATCTCGCGCACCTTGGCGGTCCGCTCCTCTTTGGTGCCCTTGCGCCAGATGACCAGCGGTTCGGCGACGATGTCCTTGATGCGCCGACGCGGGTTGAGCGAGGAGATCGGGTCCTGGAAGATCATCTGGATCTTGGTGCGCATCTGGCGCAGCTTGCGCCCCTTCAGCAGGGTGAGGTCCTGGCCCTGGTAGTCGATCGCCCCCGAGGTGGCCGGCTGGACCTGGACGAGTGTGCGTCCAGTGGTGGACTTCCCACAGCCCGACTCACCGACGAGGCCCAAGGTTTCGCCCCGCCGGACCTGGAAGGTCACACCGGATACTGCCTGGACGCGCTGGCGTCCGCTCTTGAACTCAACGACGAGGTTGCGGACGTCGAGCACGATCTCATCGGCATTCGCGGTGTCCGGATCGGTCACGGTGGGGGCATTGCTCATCCGTCGTTCTCTCCGGTCGAAGGGGCAGCGGCGCTGGGTGAACCCGCCGTCGGATTGTTGGTGGGTCCGACGGTCACCGCAACGGCGGGTGCCGTGGAGACACCGTCGACCAGCGGATACCAGCAGGCGAACAGATGGTCGGGCGACCCGACGGTGCGCAGCGGAGGCTCGGACTGGCGGCACTTGTCCTGGGCGTACTGGCACCGAGGGGCGAATCGGCAGCCAGTCGGGGGATTGACGAGGTCGGGTGGCCGTCCAGCGATGGCATCGAGGCGGGCTCCGCTCGGGTCCGACAGGCGCGGGATGGAGTCCATGAGGGCCCGGGTGTAGGGCATCTTGGTGTCGTTGAACAACGTCCGGGTGGGAGCGCGCTCGACAATCTTTCCCGCATACATGACGATGATGTCATCAGCTCGGGTGGCCACGACTCCGAGGTCGTGGGTGACGAGGATGACGGCCATGTGCCGCTCGCGCTGCAGGTCGGCGAGGAGGTCGAGGATTTGAGCCTGCACCGTCACGTCGAGGCCGGTGGTGGGCTCATCGGCCAGCACCAGTCGAGGTGCGCAGGCAAGTGCGATGGCGATCATGACCCGCTGGCGCATGCCGCCCGAGAGCTGGAAGGGATACCAACGCACCCGCTCTTCGGGCGAGGGGATGCCGACGGAACGGAGGAGCTCGACTGCGGTCGAGCGGGACTCCTTCTTGTCCATGCCCATATGGAGTGCCAGGGACTCAGCGATCTGGACGCCGATCCGCTTCACCGGGTTGAGCGCAGTCATCGGATCCTGGAAGATCATGCTGAGCTCGGCGCCCCACACCTCGCGGAGTTGTGACTCGTCCATGGCGGTCAGCTCGTGGCCACCGAAGTGCACCGTGCCGCTGCGGACGACGTCGCGCGGGGGCAGGAGTCCCATGATCGACCGAGACAGGACCGTCTTGCCCGATCCGGACTCGCCCACGATCCCGAGGGTCTTGCCTTCTTCGACCTCGAACGACACCCCGTCGACTGCCCGCACCGTGCCCCGACCAGTCCGGAATGCGGTGTGGAGGTCGTCGACGACGAGCAGCGGCCCGGATCCCGTGCCGACATCTTTGAATTCGAGCGTCTTCTTCGTGCGCCGGGCCATCAGAGGAGCCCCTCGCGGATGTCGAACCGCTGTCGGAGTCGGTCGCCGATCAGGTTGATCGACCACAGCAGCAAGAACATGGACATCGCCGGCCACATCATGATGTACGGGTTGGTGCTGAGGGCGTTGTTGGCAGTGCCTTCGTTGATCAGGTTCCCCCAGGACGGAGTGGGCAGGTTCACCGACAGACCGAGGAAGGCCAAGGTGCCTTCGATCACGATGATGCCGGCGACGGTGATCAGAGAGAAGGTCACAGTCACCGGGATGACGTTCGGCAGGATCTCACGCAGGACGATCCGGGTGTCGGTGGCCCCCATAGTTTTGGCGGCGATGACGAAGTCTCGTTGTGCGAAGGACAGACTCGATGCTCGGATGACGCGGAACATCAAGGGGATCGTGGCGATACCCAGAATGATGGTGATGTGGAAGAGCGACTGTCCCCAGAAGGTCACGATGGCGATGACGGCGACGATGGCCGGAAACGCCAGGATGATGAAGGATCCGGCGTTGAGGGCGACATCCAACCTGCCCCCCTTGTAGCCCGAGATCAGTCCTGCCGTGCCGCCCACGACCAGCCCGATGGCCACGCCGCAGAATCCGACGATCAGCGATACCCGGGAGCCGAAGATGAGACGAGCCAGCAGATCGCGTCCGAGGTCATCGGTGCCGAGCAGATGGGCAGAGCTCGGGCCTTGATTGAGGGCCGAGTAGTTCTGGAAGTTGGGGCTCTGGAGCGGCAGCAGGTTGGCGAAGATGGCGGCGAGAAAGACCAGCCCCACCCAGGTGATGGCGAACCAGAAGAGGAAGCCGAACGGCTTCTTCGACAAGACGTCGTCGGAGTCGAGGGTCTCGGACTGCAAGGCGACGACCTGCTCGTCCGTGGCGGCCATGCCCGGGAAGCGGTCACCCAGCAGCTTGGCCGAGGATCCGGTGTCGAGTAACTCTCTGTCGTCAGGCATTGGTCACTCCCGCACCACTCTCGGGTCGACGATGGTGAAGATGAAGTCGATGATGAACTGGATGATCACGTAGGCGATGGCGACGACAAGGGCGATCCCCTGGACCACCAGGTAGTCCCGTTGCTCGACGGCCTGCACCAAGGCGTAGCCGATCCCCGGCATGGCGAACAGGAGCTCGACGACGAACGTACCGGCGATGAGCGCCCCGATGTTGATGCCGGCTGCAGCCAGCAGCGAAAAGCTCGACGGTCGGAAGGCGTGGCGCCACATGATCCGTCGACTCGACAGCCCCTTGGACCGGGCCATGGTGATGAAGTCCTGCTGGAGGGTGCTGATCAGATCGGAGCGCAGTAGCCGGTAGTAGACGGCGATGGATCCGGCGGTGATCGCCACCGACGGCAGGATCATCTGGTGGATGTTGGTCGCCGGTGACTGGGTGAAGGGGGTGTATCCGGTAGCCGGAAACCAGCCGAGACCGACGGCGAAGACCGCGACCAAGATCGGAGCGACCACGAATGGCGGAAGCGCGAGCAGGCCGAAGGTGCTGGTGGTGGAGACGTTGTCGAGCGGGCGGTTCGGCTTGCGGGACGTGACCAGGGCCAGCGGTACGGCGACGCTGAAGGCGATGGTCTGGGAGATGAGGATCAGTTCGAAGTCGACCGGAGCTCCCGTGGCCAAGATGTGGGTGACCGACTGGTGGTTGAGGTACGAGTTCCCGAAATTCCCCTGGAAGATGGCTCCGAGCCAGGTGAGGTACTGCTGCCAAAGCGGGAGGTCGAGCCCGAGCTGCTTCATCAAGATCGCCCGGTTGGCTGCGGTGTCGTTCGGTCCGAGGATCGTCGTCGTCGGGTCACCCGGCAAGAGGTGCACGAGGAGGAACGCCAACACGGAGATGACGAACGACACCACTACTAGCTGGAGTAGCCGCCTGAGTAAGTACTTGCCCATAAGACTCCTGGAGACCGAGCGCCCTCGGGCTACTTGGCCAGCCAGATCTGGGTGGGGACGAAGATGCCTTCATTGAAGGCGTACTGCGGAGCACCGCTCGGCAGAGTCGGGTTGGCGAAGTTCTGCACGCGGGTGGTGGCCACTTCGGAGAAGATGTACTGCTCGAGCCACAGGTAGGGAAGGTCCTTGGCCAACTGCTCGTTGACCGTCTGATACGCCTTGACCCGCGCTGCCTTGTCCGTGGAGTGCCGACCCGTCAACATGTTCTGCTCGATTACCGGGTCGCTGTTACGGGCGAAGTTGAGCGCGATGCTGCCAACGGGCTTGGCCGTGGTCGTGCTCCACCACACGTAGTTGAGGTCGGGGTCGATGGTCCCGAACTGGTAGGACGTCGCCGCCTGGAACTTTCCGGCGATGAAGTCGTTGATGATGGTGGCCTGCTCGACCTGGCCGATGGTGACATCGAAGCCCACCTGGTTCCACATCTGCTGGATGATCTGGACCACCTGGGCCAAGCGAGGGTCGGTGATGGTCAAGAGCTGGAGCGACGGCGTGCCGTGCTCGGCTGCATACGCAGCCACCAACTTCTTGGCCGCCGCAGGGTTGTACTTGGGGTACCCCGTGTCGCTGTAGTACTGCGAGTCGGACAAGAAGAGTCCGGTGGCCGGCTTGGCATAGCCACCTCCGAAGATCTTCTGCACGGTGGCTTGGTCGAGGCTCATGGCCAGCGCCTGGCGGATGCGGAGGTCGTTGGTGGGGGCTACGACAGTGTTCAGCATGATGAACGCCATCGAGGGCTCGCCCAGGACTCCGGTGAGGGTGTCCACGACCTGATAGCCGGTCTGGCCGCTGAAGCGCTTGATCGTGTTGGGGTCGGTGGACATGGCCATGTCGATACCGCCCGTCTTCAGGGTCGCCTCGCGCTGGACTGTGTCCGGGATCGGACGGTAGGTGATCTGGTCCAGATAGGGCAGACCGGCCCGCCAGTAGTTCGGGTTGCGGGTTGCCGTGAAGTGGTTGTTCGGTTCCCAGCTCTGATAAATGAACGGCCCGGTTCCGACCGGCGTCGGCCTGGAGTTCCCAGCCTTCACGGCGTCGATCATGGCCTGGCCGAAGACGAATCCCACCTGGGTGGTGAGCCCGGCAGCAAACCCGGGATTGGGAGCCGCGAGCTTGTATACGACCGTCATGGCGTCGGGGGCGGTCACCGAGGTGATCTGGGTCAGAGCCTGGCCGGTTAGCAACGATGCGTTCAGCACCTGGTAGTTGGACACGACGACGGCCGAGGTCAGCGCGGAGCCGTCACTGAACTTGATGTTCGGGCGCAGCGTCATCGTCCAGGTGTCGAAGGTCGAGTTCGGCGTGATCGACTGGCACAGGTAGGGCTGGATGGATCCGTCAGCGGCTATGGCGCACAGCGGGTCGTAGATGGCCAGTGCGTAGAGGTACCCGTTGGCATCCCAGTGGTTGGCGGGGGAGTAGAAGCCGTCCACCTCGGCCACGGTGCCCACGGTCAGCGATCCGCCACGGACCGGCGTGCCGGTGCCGACGCCCGGCTTCGAACCGGATGCCGCAGCGGTGCTCGACGAGCTGCTGGACGAGGTCGAGCAGGCAGAAAGCGCGCTGCCGGCGGCGCCAGCGAGCACGACGGCTCCGCCTACTGCGGCACCGCGGGACAGAAAGGTGCGGCGGCTGATGTCATTCGACTCGGTCACGTGATTCCCCCATTGCGTTGTAGTGGCTACCCGAATGCCGGCCATCGTGCTTCGCCGGCCCGAGTGCTCCCCTCCCGGCTGAACAAGAAACTGGTGGCACTGACTCTGCCACAGGTCTGGACCACCGTGGGCGCGAAGTTCGTATTCGCAGCGGCACGGCCCGCTGATCTCGGCACAGGCCTTTGACGGGGGAGGTTCCATCGGTGCCCGCAGGCATGGGTACCATGCCAGCCATGGAAGCCGCCGACACCGGTTCCGCCGCGTCCATGGACGAGGTGGCCGACCTCCCGCACTACGAGGGATCGAACGGGCCCGAGCCCGCGTCCCTGGCACCGGCTGGCGAACCCGATGTGTCCGATCCGCAAGGCCCCCCGTTCAGCAGGGTCACCGGCATGCTCCTTGTGTCCGGAGCCGCTCTTGCCGTGACGATTGGTCTCGTCCTGCGCTTCTGGACCAGATCTGACCTGTGGCTAGACGAGGCGCTCACGGTCAACATCGCACGTCAACCCATCCACGAGCTGCCCTTCTACTTGAAGCGCGACGGCGCTCCGCCCCTGTTCTACGCGCTCCTGCATTTCTGGATCGGTGCGTTCGGGATCTCGGACGTCGCCGTGCGGGCCCTGGCCGGGGTGTTCGCCGTGATCACGGTGCCGTTCGCATGGATGGCCGGGAAGCGTCTCGGCGGAACAACGGCGGCGTGGGCTGCGATGCTGCTGGTGGCATCCTCGCCGTTCGCCGTTCGCTATGCGACCGAGGCCCGGATGTACTCCCTGGTGATGCTGCTCGTGGTCCTGGGCTACCTGGCCCTGGATCGAGCGTTGCGAGCACCTCGCCCCGGCAACCTCATCGCCGTCGGTGCTACCGCCGCCCTGCTGCTGTACACGCACTACTGGTCCGTCTACCTGCTCGGCACGACCATGTTGTGGCTGCTGTTCCAGGCATGGCGTGGGAGCGAGGAGCGCTTCAGTGGCGCACGAGCCGCACTGGTGGCGGCCGGGGTCGGCTGCCTGGCATTCCTGCCCTGGGTCCCGACGTTCCTGTTCCAGTCCGGACACACCGGCACCCCGTGGGCCACACCGGCGACCTTCGCGGCGATGGTCAATGCCGTGTCTTCGTTCGCGGGCGGAAGCACCAGCCAGGGACGTGCCCTCG
>CAININ010000381.1 GCA_903849265.1 uncultured Acidimicrobiaceae bacterium | reverse complement strand
GGAAGGCGGGAGGTGCGTCATCTTGGCCAGGCGAGCGTGGACCGTTCCCAACGCCGTGATCAGCACCTCGCGCTCGGCCTCGGTGAGATCCGCGAATGCTTCCGTGGCCGCGGCATGGACAGTCGGCAGCATGCGGTCGACGAGTTCGCGCGCGCTGTCCGACAGGTAGATCAAGACCTTCCGCCGATCCGTCGGGTGGGGGTGACGTTCGATCAACCCGCGCCCCTCGAGCGTGTCGAGCAGCGACGTCATGCTTGCGCTGCTCACCAACAGCCGTTCAGCGATGACGTGTCCGGCGAGAGGCTCCCCTGCTCCGTCGAGGATCGCAAGCGTCTGAAACGCGCTGGCCGAAAGGTCAGCGATCTCCCGCCGGCGCCGGTTCAGCTCGATGAGGAATGCGTCAGACGTACGCACGAGGTTGGCCCCCGCTTCGGCCGCGGATCGTTCGGCACCAGGAAACTCCCGTTCGAAGTGGGCGGGCACACGGATCGGAGCTGCATCGGGCATTCGCCCAGACTAGCTTGAACACATGTCACTAGACATCTAGGTATATCTCCTTTACAGTGGATCCATCGAGACGGCGAGCGGCTCGAGACGATGAAGGGAGCCACACCCATGGAAGCCCATCCCCCTCCCGTACAGATGATCCAGCTGCTGTCCGGATTCCAGGTATCCCAGGCGTTGTACGTCGCGGCCCGTATCGGCGTCGCCGACCTGCTGGTCGATGGGCCGCTTCCAGCGGACCGTCTCGCCTCGGAGCTTGAGTGTGATCCGACCGCCTTGTCGCGGCTGCTACGGACGCTGGCGTCGCTCGGGGTGTTCACCGAAACCGGCACGGGCGACTTCGGCCTCACCCCACTGGGTGCCACGCTGGTAAGCGGCGGCGAAGGCTCGATGCGCGACCTCGCCCTGATGTGGATGGAGACGCACTATCTGCCTTTCGCCGGGCTGCTCGACACCGTCCGCACCGGCACGTGTGCGGCAACCGAGTACTACCAGCAGCCCTTCTTCTCTTGGCTGTCCACCCAGCCCGATCAGGTCGACCGATTCAGCCGGGCCATGGCCAACCTCACCGACGGCATCAAGGCCGGAGCGATCGCCAGCTACACCTTCCCTCAGTCCGGCACGATCGTCGATGTCGGAGGTGCCGATGGCGCGCTCTTGTCGTTGGCGCTCCAATCCGCGCCGGACACCAACGGGATCGTGTTCGACCTCCCTCATGTGATCGAACAGGCAGAGTCGACGCTCAAGGGCCATGGCCTCGATGACCGGATGACGGCGCAAGCTGGTGACTTCTTCGAAGCCGTCCCCGAGGGCGCTGACGCCTACCTCTTGTCGATGGTCCTGCACGATTGGGACGACGCCGACGCACACCGTCTGCTGACTTCCATCCGAAAGGCCGCCGTTCCAGGAAGTCGGGTGCTCGCCTTTGAACTCGTCATGCCGACCGGGGACCAGCCGCACATGTCGAAGATGATCGATCTGACCATGTTGGGCATGCTGACCGGCCGGGAACGGACGGATGCAGAAATGCAGCGGTTGTTCGAGGGTGCCGGATTCACCTACGAAGGTGTCGTGCCGTCCCCGACGCCGATCTCGATCATCGAGGCCAGCGTTCCCTGATCTGAGCGGCAAACGGGGACTACCGGCCTCGGCCTACTCACCGGGCATGGCCACCGGTCCCCGAGATCGACAAGATCAGGAGTCGCCGCCGGCCATGGCCTGCTTGATCTCCTCGACGGCAGGTACCGGTCCCGGGTCGATCCCCTCGTGGCTGGCCAGCAGCAACGACACCACATCGCCCACCAGGGCCAAGTCGAGCAGCTGGGCCAGGTCGCCTTCGCCAGAGGCCCACACCTCGACCACGTCGGCCATGACCTCGCGCAGTGCTTCGGTGGCCAGGTCGAACCGCCGGCTGACCTGGGGATGCTCGGCATCATGGCGGAGGTTGACCAGCGTGATCATCTGACGGGTGGCGTCTCCGTTCTGCCCCCATCCGGCGATCTCGTTGTGGCAGAGCTCGGGGTGGACGTTCCAGAACGCCGGTGACTTCGCGTTGCAGTTGATCTGCGTCTTCCAGCGAAGTGCTGCCGCCGCTCCAAGATCCTGCGAGCTGTGCACGAGCGGGATGGTCCTGCCGATCCGTCGAGCGACGTCCTCGGCCACGTTGCCGCTCCGGGACAGCTGGTCCCTGCGGCGCTGCAGCTGATCCACCGCCTGGTCGATCCACTGCTGTGCTCCAGGGAACAGACCGATCCGCTCCAGAAGCACCAGCGGCGGGATCGCCATCGCCCCCAGCGCTGTTCGGGCCTCGGGGATCGACACCGGCACCGGAACGAGCGGGACGTCCCACTCCCCCGACAGGCGAACCAGCTCTCCACCTCCAGAGACGACGACCATGGCCGCCCCAGCTTCGTAGGCGGCGGTGGCAGCTTCGATCGTCTCCTCGGTGTCCCCCGAGAACGACACGGCGATCACCAGTGACTCGGTGCCGACATAGTCAGGCGGCACATACCCCTTCACCACGGTGACCGGCACCGGCATGAACGGTGCAGCCACGGCGGTGAGCAGATCGCCCACGATTCCGCTGTCGCCCATGCCCAGGACGACGACGTTCTCCACGTCATCATGAGACGGCAGGTCATCGACCTGCTGCGCCGCCCCAACGGCGTCGGCCACCTGCTCAGGAAGCCCGAACGTCGCGTCCCACATGCCGCGCGAGTCCACCGACGGCGGCAGTGTCGTCACGCCCCGGCGGTCGTGCTCGTCGAGACGGCCCCACCGGCTTCGGCCTTCGCTGCCAGCCGAGCATCCTCGGCAGCGTCCAGCGTTGTGGCCTCATCGATCAGCATCACCGGGATGCCGTCACGCACCGGGTAGGTGCGGTGGAGGCGTGGGTTGAAGAGCAGGTTCTCGTCGGCGAAGTATAGGAGCGGTCCCTTGTCCTCGGGGCAGGCAAGTACGTCGATCAGCAGCGGGTCCAGCGTCATCTGGTGTTCCTCTCTCGGTATGTCGCAGTAGCGGTCGTCATGGTCAGGTGCCGAGCAGCCGGGCGATGGCCTCTTGCACCTCGGCCACCCGGGCAGCGCAGGATGCCTCGTCGGGGGCCTCCACATTGAGGCGCAGCAGCGGTTCGGTATTCGACGGGCGCAGGTTGTACCACCAGTCGCCCCGATCGACGGTGAGTCCGTCGAGCCGGTCGGCCGTTCCTAGTGCCCCGGCCGCAGCCTCGACCTCGGCCGCCATCATCTCGACGGCCCCGGCTGGGTCGTCGACCACGGTGTTGATCTCGCCGGAGGCCGCATAGCGCTTGAACGGCTCGAGCAGCTCCGACAGCGGCTTGCCCGTCACACTCAGCAGTTCGAGGACCAGCATGGCGGCGATGATGCCCGAGTCGGCCCGGTAGTTGTCCCGGAAGTAGTAGTGGCCGGAGTGCTCGCCGCCGAACACGGCCCCTGACTCAGCCATGACCTGCTTGATGTAGCTGTGCCCCACCTGGGTCCGGATGCCGACCCCGCCCTTCTCGGCGATGACCTCGGGGACGACCCGTGAGCAGATGCAGTTGTAGAGAACGGTCGACCCCGGATACTTGTCGAGCATCGAGGCAGCCACCAGCGCCGTCGTCAGCGAGCCCGAGACCGGCTCGGCCTTCTCGTCCACCAAGAAAACCCGGTCGGCATCGCCGTCGAAGGCGAGGCCGACATCGGCCCCTGACTCCAGGACGAGCTTTTGCAGCGACACCAGGTTCTCGGGCTGGATGGGGTCCGCCGGGTGGTTGGGGAAGTTCCCGTCGAGCTCGGGGAAGAGGATCTGCACATCGAACGGCAGCCCGTCGAAGACCTTGGGAGCGACGAGGCCGCCCATGCCGTTGGCCGTATCGGCCACGACCTTGAGGGGGCGCAGCACGCCGACGTCGACGAACGAGCGCACGTGGTCGGCATAGGCGTCGAGGACGGAGCGGTGCTCGATGGTGCCGAGCACGGCCGGGTCGGCCTCGGGCGGGCCGTCTGCCGCCCAGGCGTCGAGCAGCGCCTCTGCGGTCGCCTGGATCTCCACCAGTCCGGTGTCGCGTCCGATGGGCCGGGCCCCGGACAAGCAGAGCTTCAACCCGTTGTACTTGGCCGGGTTGTGCGAGGCCGTGAACATGGCGCCAGGAGCGTCGAGGCTGCCGGCTGCGTAGTAGAGCAGGTCGGTCGAGGCCAGCCCGAGGTCGACTACAGATGACCCTTCGGACCGGACGCCGAGGGCGAACGCTTCGGACAGGGCCACGCCGGACTCGCGCATGTCGCGCGCCACCAAGATCGTGGGTGCACCGGTGAACCGAGCGACGGCCACACCGATGGCCCGGAACTGGAGGGCATTGAGCTCATCGGGGACGATGCCCCGGATGTCGTACGCCTTGAAGACGTTGGAGAGAGAGGCCATGGTCGGCTCATCCTAGGCCAGCCTCGGGCCGGACTCCCGTGCCAGTATCGGGACATGTCTCGGACCACAAGAGGCCTCCGCCGCCACCGGCTCGCCCGGGTGATCGCTGGCGTCGTCTGCATCGTTGCCATCGTGGCTGCCTCCGACAGCATCTCTGGCGCCCCAAACCCACGCGGCGGCGGGTCTGGAGTCCGATCGGAACATGTCGGCGCCATCGAGGCGGCCTTTGACATCGCCCCCCTCAGCCCTCGCGAACCTGCCTCGCTCGGGCGCGTGGCCATCAGCACCCACCTGATCGTCGCGTCGGCCGGTGACCCGGCCACGGGCGGCTACTGGTTGACTGCGTCCGACGGGGGCATCTTCGCCTTCGGTGCCCCGTTCGAAGGTTCTACCGGTGCGCTGCAGTTGGTGAAGCCCATCGTGGGCATGACGCCGACGGCCAGTGGCGCCGGATACTGGCTGGTCGCCTCCGACGGGGGAATCTTCGCCTTCGGCGATGCCGCGTTCCGCGGCTCCATGGGTGCAAGCCCGCTGAACCGGCCCATCGTGGGCATGGCTGCCACTCCGGACGGCGCCGGGTACTGGCTGGTCGCCTCCGACGGGGGAATCTTCGCCTTCGGCGATGCCGCCTTCCTGGGATCGGCTGGAGCCATCACCTTGCACTCGCCCGTGGTGGGGATGCAGGCAGCCGGCGGCGGCTACCGGCTCGTGGCCGCCGATGGCGGGCTCTTCTCTTACGACACCCCGTTCTACGGCTCGGCGGTCGGCATGCTTGCACGGCGAGCCGTCTCCTTGGACTCGAGTGGGACGGGTTACCGGATCGTCTCGACTGACGGGGCTGTCCACGCCTACGGGGGGGCAGAGTTCCTCGGGTCCGTCCAGGTCTTGGCCCTCGCCGACCAGGTCGTCACCATCGATCCCGGCCACAACGGCGGCAACGCTCGCTACACCGGGTTCGTCAACACCTCCATCGACGGCGGAGGCATCGTCGAGGCGTGCGACACGACGGGCGCTGCCACCGCGGACGGGTACGACGAGCACGCCTTCAACTACGACGTAGCCGAACGGCTCGTCGCACTGCTCGAGGCAGCCGGGGCGACGGTGGTCCTCACCCGGACCTCCGACGTCGGCGTCGGCCCTTGTGTGAACACTCGGGCGGCGATCGGCAACGCTGCCGGGTCCGACGCCGTCATCTCCATCCACGGCGACGGCGGCCCGTCCTCGGGCCGGGGGTTCGCCGTCGACGTGCCCGTCCCGGTAGTGAGCGCCATCAGCGACAACCGGGCCATCGTGGATGCATCAGGGGCGCTCGGGGCCGATATCCGGGACGGCTTCCTGGCCGCCACCGGCGAGCCGACGTCGGACTACTCGGGCTCGGGTGGGATCACCCCTCGTTCCGACCTCGGCGGACTCAACCTCTCCACGGTTCCCAAGGTGCTCGTCGAGT
>CAININ010000380.1 GCA_903849265.1 uncultured Acidimicrobiaceae bacterium | reverse complement strand
TCGGCAAACGGGAAGAAGGCATCGGAGGCGGCGGCCCCGCCTCGGGCCCGCTCGCCGGCCTTGGCCACGGCGATCTCGGCGGCCACGACACGGGACTGCTGGCCTGCACCCACCCCTGCCGCTTGGGCGCCGGTCACGATGGCGATGGCGTTCGAGGTCGTCCGGGCGCACACCTTCCAGGCGATACGGAGGTCCTGCCACTGCGCCTCAGTGGGCTGGAGCTTGGTAGCCACCACCCAGGTGGACGGGTCGACCAGGAACCGGTCGGTGTCTTGTACGAGCACGCTCGCCCCCAGGAACCGGTACTGGCGCACCAGCGGCTCGGGTACGGGAGCCGACAAGAGGCGTGTGGCCTTGCGCTTGGAGGACAGTTGCGCCAGCGCCTCGTCGTCATAGGCGGGGGCGATGATGACGTCAGCCTGCGGGCCGGCGGCGATGGCCTCGGCCACGGCCACGGTGACCCGGCCGCCGATGGCTACGATGCCGCCGAACGCCGACTGGGGATCGCACTCGAGCGCCCGCTCGTACGCACGGACCAGGTCGGTATCGAGCGCGGCTCCGCACGGGTTTGCGTGCTTGATGATGGCCACGGCCAACTCGGTCGGAGCTGAAGGGATCTCATGGACGAGGCGCCACGCGGCGTCAGCGTCGAAGACGTTGAGGTAGGAGAGCTCCTTACCGCCGTATTGGACGACCTGGTCCCACCAGGAGGTCTGGCCGGCCACCCGGTAGCGGGCGCCGTGCTGGTGGGGGTTCTCTCCATAGCGGAGCGACCCGGCCCGCTCCAGGGTCAGATGGATCGATTCGGGCAGCAGGGTGGCGACGGCAAGGTCCGAGTCCCCCGCTCCACTCTCCTCCGCCACCAGCGCGTGCTCGCGCTCGTCGAGCCACTCGACGATGGCGGCGTCGTAGCCGGCGGTGTGGGCGAAGGCGTGGCGGGCGAGGCGTCGCCGGGTCTCGATCGAGATCGATCCGTTGGTGCGCAGCTCCTCGAGCACGGGGGCGTAGTCGCCCGGGTCGACCACCACGGCAACGTGGTCATGGTTCTTGGCTGCAGCCCGCACCATGGTGGGCCCTCCGACGTCGATCAGCTCGATCGAGGGGTCCGACGAGAACGGGTAGAGGTTGCAGACCACGAGGTCGATGAGGCCGATGCCCAGCTTGTCCAGAGCATCGAGGTGATCGGGCTTGGACCGGTCAGCCAGAATCCCCCCGTGGATCACCGGGTGGAGTGTCTTGACCCGGCCGCCCAGCATCTCGGGGGCGCCGGTGAGCTCGGCCACCTCGATGTGGTCGATCCCGGCCGCAGTCAGGGCGGCCGACGTGCCGCCGCTCGAGATCAGCTCCCAACCCAGGGCATCGAGCCCGCGTGCGAACTCCTCGATCCCGGTCTTGTCATAGACGGACAGCAGTGCCTTCATTCGGTGGTCTCCTCGGATGTGTCTGGGTCAGGGGATTGCCCTCCACCGACGCCCGCTGTTGCGAGGTCGTCGACGAAGGTGCGGATGGTGGCCGGGTAGAGCGATCGCTCTACTTCCTTGATGCGTTCGTGCAGCGTGGACTCGGTGTCGTCCGGAAGGATCATCACTGTGGCCTGGGCCAAGATCGGCCCCGTGTCCATCTCCAGGTGAGCGACGTGGACGGTGGTCCCTGTTTCGGAAACACCGGCG
The DNA here is from genome assembly GCA_903849265.1 of uncultured Acidimicrobiaceae bacterium. GTDB lineage: Bacteria > Actinomycetota > Acidimicrobiia > Acidimicrobiales > RAAP-2 > Bog-756. The sequence continues at coordinate 7,157 of CAININ010000380.1, read as the reverse complement.
GCCATGGCATCGCGGACAGCGTGCCACCCGGGAAATGCCGGGAGCAGGGCTGGGTGCGTGTTCAGGATGCGGCCCGGAAAGGCGTCGTGGACGGGCTGGGCGAGGACGGTGCCGTACCCCGCCATGACCACCACGTCGATGTCGGCGGCGACCAGGGTGTCGCCTACCGCCTGCGAAAAGGCCTCCCGGTCGAAGCCCGCACCGAATCCTCCGAAGTCGACCCGGTCGACCAGGACTGTCGGGATGCCGGCGGTGTTCGCCACCTCGAGGGCACGGCACGGACGGTCGGCCACCACTACGCCGACAGGCAGATCGCTCTCCAGGATCGCCTCCAAGATGGTGCCGCTGCCCGAAGCCAGAACACCGATCCGGACCGGTGCCCGTTCGGTGCCACTTGTCGATCCGGGGTCCACGGGCGCACGCTACCAGCGCCTCGGTGGGTGGAGTCCAGGCCGCCGGCCGCTCCCCTCCTTGGGGAGAGGGGAGCACGGCCGGTCGCCCAGTATCGAGATGCCCGGATGATGTCACCCGTTCGGCCTGCCCACCGAAACGGGTCTGACATCACCCGATCCCCCCTGCCCTAGGGAGTGCCCCTCGTGATGAAATCATCGGCACTGACGTGAGCGAACCGGAGCGTCTGGCGCACTCTGAAACGAGGTTGCAACCAAAGTCCTGAATGCATGGGACCTTGAAACGGGTCGGATGCCCTGAAGGCCCGACGAGTCGATCAGGCGCAATCGATCAGGACGGGGAACCCTCGAGCCCGTCGAGCGCGGAGGCGTCGAACGCTTCAAGCGATCCGAGCACCAGGTCGCAGAAGCCCCACCGGGGCGAGGCCAGTGCTGCCGGCTCCGGCACCGCCACCACCCGCATGCGGGCGGCCTTGGCCGAGATGGCGCCGTGGAAGGAGTCTTCGAAGGCCAGGCATGCGGTGGGGTCGACCCCGAGCTTGTGTGCCGTCGTGAGATACGACCCCGGGTGCGGCTTGCCGAGCGGCTCCCATTCAGCCGAGTGCCACGCCGACATCGACGAGGTGATCCCGAGCTTGTCCATGGCCGCTTCGATGACCACTGCATACGAGCCGGAGCAGACCGCCATCGGGATCGATCGATGGCGGCACATCTCGATCAGATCCATCGCCCCGGGCATGGGTACGCCTTCGTCTTCGATCAGCTCGGCCACCCGGGCCGTCACGGCCCGCTCGACCTCGACCGGGGTCATCCCTTCCCACGGGGCACGATCCCACCAGTGGCCGACGGCATCGTCGATGCGCAGGCCCATGGTCTGGCGGACGTCGAGCTCGGTCAACTTGAGCCCCACTCGACCGAAGACCTCGATCTCCGCCCGGCGCCAGAACGGCTCGGAGTCGATCAGGAGGCCATCGAGGTCGAACACCACCGCCCCCACCGGCCGTCCGGCGGAGGCATCCGCCGACGGGAGGCCGGTCGAAGGGGGCGAGGTGTCCGGTGTGATGATCAGGCCAGGTTCTTGACGATGTCGACCATCGCCTCGCCTGCTGCGGTCGGGTTGAGGGCCACGGTGACCCCAGCCTCGGCCAGGGCGTCCATCTTGGCCTGCGCAGTGCCCTTGGACCCGGAGATGATGGCGCCGGCGTGGCCCATCTTGCGTCCAGGAGGAGCCGTGACGCCCGCCACATAGGAGACGACCGGCTTGGTGACGGAGGTGGCGATGAACTCGGCAGCCTCTTCCTCGGCCGAACCGCCGATCTCGCCGATCATCATGATGGCCCGGGTGTCCGGGTCGGCCTCGAAGGCGGCGAGGCAGTCGATGAAGCTGGTCCCGGGGACCGGGTCGCCACCGATGCCCACGCAGGTGGTCTGGCCGACGCCCTGCTGGCTGAGCTCATGGAGCGCCTGATAGGTCAAGGTGCCCGAGCGGCTGACGATGCCCACCGGGCCGCCGGCCATGGCGATGTCACCGGAGGTGATCCCGATGTTGCACTTTCCGGGCGAGATGATGCCGGGGCAGTTCGGGCCGAGCAGGCGGGTGCCGGGGAAGTCGCGGACCAGGCGGTTGTACGCCAGGGCCTCGTCGATGGCCGGGATGCCCTCGGTGATGCACACCACGAAGGGGACGCCAGCGGCGGCGGCTTCCACGATGGCGGCTGCAGCGAACTTGGGCGGCACCGAGATGAACGAGGCGTTGGCCCCGGTCGCCTCGACGGCCTCGGCCACGGTGGCGTACACCGGGATGCCCTCGATCACCTCACCGCCCCGGTTCGGGTTGGTGCCGGCGACCACCTGGGTGCCGTAGGCCCGGTTGCGGAGCCCGTGATAGAGGCCCTGACTAGTGGGGCTGATGCCCTGCACCAGGACCTTGGTGTTCTCGTCTACGAAGATGCTCACGACTGGCCTCCAGCAAGGGCTACCGCCCGGCGGGCGGCCTCGAGCATGGTCGGCTCAGCGACCAGGCGATCGGACAGATGGGCGGCCAGGATCTCCCGACCGGCTACGGCGTTGGTGCCATCGAGCCGGAGCACGATGGGCGAGTTGATCTCCACCCGCTCGAGGGCCTCGAGCACTCCCTTGGCCACCTCGTCGACACGGGTGATGCCGCCGAAGATGTTGACGAAGATCGACTTCACGGCCGGGTCGGAGTTGATGACTTCGAGAGCGGCGGCCATGACGTCGGCGTTCGCACCCCCGCCGATGTCCAGGAAGTTGGCAGCCGAGCCGCCGCACTGGTTGACCACGTCGAGCGTGCTCATGGCCAGGCCGGCGCCGTTGGCGATGATGCCCACCGAGCCGTCGAGACCGATGTAGTTGAGGCCGCGCTCCTTGGCGCGGGTCTCGCGCTCGTCCTCGACATCGCTGCCGGCGAACTCTTCCCACTCGGGATGACGGTAGGCGGCGTTGTCGTCCAAGGTGACCTTGGCGTCGAGTGCGTGCACCTTGCCCTCGGGGGTGAGGATCAGAGGGTTGATTTCGGCGAGGTCGCAGTCGCCCTCGGTATAGCAGGTGTAGAGCTTGACGAGCAGCTCGGCGGCCTGGCCGCGGGCCTCCTCGTCGAGGTTGGCCCGGTTCACCCAGTCGGTAGCGGCTTCGAGGGTAAGGCCGTCGACGGGGTCGATGTGGATCAGGGCGATGGCGTCAGGATTGGTGACGGCCACCTCCTCGATCTCTACGCCGCCCTCGGCCGAGAGCATGCCCAGATGCTGCTTGGCACTGCGGTCGAGCGTGAAGCTGGCGTAGTACTCCTTGGCGATGTCCGAGGCGTGCTCGACCCACAGGCGCTTGACCACGTGGCCCTTGATGTCGAGGCCGAGGATGTTGCCGGCATGCAGACGGACTTCGTCTGCGTCGTTGGCGAGCTTGACGCCGCCGGCCTTGCCGCGGCCGCCCACCTTGACCTGCGCCTTGACGACGACTGGGTAGCCCGACTCCTCTGCCTGAGCGAGGGCCTGGTCGACGGTGTCGGCCACCCCTCCCTTGGAGATCGGGATGCCGAACCGGGCGAAGTACTGCTTACCCTGATATTCGAAGAGATCCACCGGATCCGTTCCTCTCTGCCTGTGCGGCTGGTTCTGGTTGCGACTGACTCGAACTGGTTGCGTACTGATGATGTGCTGCTGGAGAAGAGGCCGTTGCCGGCCGGGACTGCTGGTTGCCCCCGGGGGAGCCGCTCGTGCGACGCCGGGTCCCGGGTGGCTGTCACGTGCGCCTTCGTGCGACTGGTGAAAGGGCGTTGCGTGCAGGTGAGGCAGGGACGGCGGGTGCGGGTGCACCTGTACGTCCCGAAAAGGTTCAGGCGACGGCGCCGTCCTCCCGCTCGTCGAGTGCTTCGCCCAGCCAGGCGCCGATGGCGGGGAGCGGTGCACCAGGGGTGAACACCTCGGCGACGCCCATCTCCTTCAACACCGGGATGTCGGCCTCGGGGATGATCCCGCCGACCAGGACCAGGACATCGTCCCGGCCCAGTTCGCGCAGTCCGTCGATCACCCGGGGGACCAGAGTCAGGTGGGCACCGGACAGGAGGGACAGCCCGACGGCGTCGGCATCCTCCTGGATCACTGCCTGTACGACCTGGTCGGCCGTCTGATGGAGGCCGGTGTAGATGACCTCGAACCCGGCATCACGGAGGGCCCGTGCGATCACTTTCGCGCCGCGATCATGTCCGTCCAGACCAGGTTTGGCGACTACCACTCGATAAGGGCGCTTCACGGGCGGAGATACTAGGCGCTGATGGACGCTCAGGCCCATCCGAGGCCGAGTGCAGGCGGAAACGAGGCCGGGCTGAGGGTGAATCGAAGGAACTGCGAGAGCAGTCCAAGCGCCTCGGGTGGACTGGATCGGTTCCCATCATCGCCACGGCGCCCGACCATCGGCATGCCGGTCGGACTCTGCCCAACGAGCCGTCCGCTTCGATCACCATCCGGTCATGGCCGCTATACCTTGAGAACCCTTAGCTCTGTGTGGGCGTTCGACATCTGGTCGTAGTCGTCGTCTTGAGTCACCACCGGCAACCCGAGATCGATCGCCGTTGCGGCGATCAGAGCATCAGCCAGTTTGACGGTCCGCTGGATTCCTGCGTTCCGGCAGTCCCAGACAAGACGAGCCCACGCAGCCATGACTGACTCGCTGATGGGGACCGGGTCGACCGTTCGGGCGAACGCAAGCGTGTCGGCTCGACGCGCTCGTGACGTCGGGTCCGCAGCGCTCAACACGCCGAGCTCGAGCTCGCCGATGGTGACCACGGAAACCGTCACACGGGCGGGTAGCTCGCCAAGCGGACGGCTCACCTCTCGGGCGATGAACACCGACGTGTCCAGGAGCCCGACCGTATCGATCACAACTCTTCCAAGGTCTGCCCGGCGAGACGGTCGAGGTCGTCACTCAATTCTGGGTCAGCGGACCGTTCGGCCAGCCCACTACGCATGAGCTCGCCCGGGACCCAGCGGGATCGTTGCACGTGCGGGACGATGTCGGCGAGGGGCTCGCCATGCACAGTGAGCACTACCCGTTCTCCCGCTCGAACGGCATCGATGACTTGGCTGGTCCGATTGCGCAGGTCTCGCACGCCGATCTCCATGTGCGACAGCGTAGCACTTAGAGATCCCGGGCCGGCGGTCGACTGTCAGCCCGCCGCCACCACTCGAGAGTCGGTCGTGGTCCCTGGTTCGAGTCCCATCACCTCCACAAATTCCTACTCGTTCGAACTTCAGGCGAAAGTTGGCAGTCAGTGGAATGGCGGTATTCAGAGAAGTCCTGGGGACAGAAGTGGCAAACCGATGTTGCGTGCGGCATCCAAGAGTCGGATGTCGTACGCCAGGAAACCGATGAACTCTTTGCTCGCTGCGTTCGCAACATGCTCTGCAGTCGCGAGGTGGATGGCATCGAGCGATCGGAGGGCAGGCTCGTCGTAACCAGCCGCTCGAGTCACGACGACCGAAGACAGGGCGACGACCCCTATCCCGTCAAGTATCTCGCCCGCTCTCCCCAGCCCCATGGAGTCTCTGCGCCTGATTGCACGTGGCAACTCCACTTCGATGAGTACCGATGAAACAAATTCCACATCCATCCGCCCTCTGACCCACTGAGAAAGTTCTTTGCTGTGCAGCTCTGGGTGAACGAGTTTTACCGCAGCGGAAGTATCGATGTAGACCAACAATGCCTCACCAACGATCCCGGTCTTCGCGTTCTGCAATCAACGCATCAAGACCAGGAGAGTCTTCTGCGAACTCCGTTGCCGAATCGAACGTCGGCAGGAGTGACCTGGCTGGACGGAGTTCCCCAGCCTCCAGGAGCGCAGCCAGTGGGGATGGATGGACCGGTTCGATGATGCCAACGGTCGTTCCGTTTCGAGTGATCTCGACGCGTTCACCCAGTTCCACCCGAGCGATTACTTCTGCAGTTCGCTGATTCAGTTCTCGAATCCCGACTTTGCCCATGACCCAATTGTACTACATATGCGTCAGACAATTGCGCTGGCCGGAACCAGGAGGGGTTCGAACACAGTCCCATCACCTCCACCGATCGTTGTCGGAATGACAACAGATTCACGTCAGCTCGACGAACGAGGATGGCGTGATGCACCGGGGTTCTTGGCGTTGCCATTCCAGAAGGTCCTTGTCACCTGTGACGATGAAGTCGCAGCACCGTTATCTCTCGCCAGGGAAACCAGATACGTGTCCTCGATGTCGCGCACACCATGATCTTCATCTGGTGGATCGGGCACCAGATCCACGAGGGTGGCAATCATCTCGACGTAGGCCTCTGCGTTCTCGAGGGAGATCCACCGTCGAAGCCGTTCTCTCATCGTAAGCACCTCGGCAATCTCGGCGAGCAGCTCGGGGCACATCACAACCTCGATGTCCGCACCTGCCATCCACTGCTCCACGAGCAGATGCGAAGGACCCTTACGGATCGCCGCCGAGATCCATACGTTGGCGTCGATGACAACCTTCACCAGGTTGACCGTCAGCTGCGGCGACGGCGGCGGACGGCGCGGGACTCGGCAACGGCGAGATCCATCGCCTCATCTTCCGACAAGACTTCTGCGGAACCGCCAATGTTGTCTAACTCTCTGCGGAAACGGGTGGTGTAGTACTGCCACGCGGCTTGGCGACTGGTGCCAAGAGCGGAGGCAATCTGCTCCCACGATCTCCTGGATGCTCGTGCTTGCTTCACGAGTTCGCATCGCAGGCGGTCAAGCTCCATCTCACTCGCCGTAATCTGCTCGATCGCGGCGATCGGGTCGCTCGGAAGGGCGTCGGTGGTCAGCAAACTCATAGTGTCAGTTTAACTTGACAAGTTTACAGAGACAAGGCCTTCGCCGAGGTTCGAGCACAGTCCCATCACTTCTCTGGGCATCAGAGGTAGCACTGTGGAAAAGCATGCTTCCCAAGACCTACTGGACAAGAACTCCCAGTTCAGAGCCGGAAAAGAGGTTCGAACACAGTCCCATAACCTCCACAAATTGGCCTCAGTTCACGGGGAGCTCGTCACCTGGAATCGATCACGTCCCGCCGAGTGGTGTCACTTGGTGACTGAGCAACGGCAACACTGAGGTCATCTGGTCGGTACGCGTGTTTTTCAACACCGGGCCGGCCCGAGTGGAGCCGATGTCCAAATCCGGCGAGAACAACATCGATGGGTGCCCGGTCCTCGGCGAACGCGTTTGGCGGTTGGGCGCAAAGG
>CAININ010000379.1 GCA_903849265.1 uncultured Acidimicrobiaceae bacterium | reverse complement strand
CATAACCGTCATGACCATCACCTACCTGAGCGGCTGGGGGCCAGTGCTCTGGGGGGCCTTCGCCTTCGTCGCACTGGCCGACATCGCCAAAGGGGGCTCCTGGGTCTGGCGGCCGGTAGCCCTCTGGAGCCTTCTTGCCATAACGGTCGGATCTCTGGGCATCTGGAAAGGCTGGCTGCCCTGCGAGCTGGACTCCGCCCAGGCCGTCGGGCTCTCTGTCATGGGTGCGTTCATGCTCTTCTTCGTGATCCGGATGGCCGGTGCCACCATGGGACAGAAGGAAACGGCCGATGCCAACGTCCGCCAAAGCGAGGACCGGTTCCGATCCCTGATCCAGAACTCGTCAGACGCGACCATGATCATCGATGCGCAAGGCATCTACCGGTTTCTTTCTCCTGCCGTCGTCGACCTTCTCGGCTACGAGCCCGATGAGTTGGTCGGCACCCGTGCAACCGATGCCGTCCATCCCGACGACTGGGCGCTGCTGCGCAGACGGCTCGATGCCACCTTCCAGGCGTCCTCCGACACCGCTGCGCTCGAGTTCCGCATGCTCCGCAAGGACGGCGGCGTCCGCTGGGTCGAGGCTGTGATCTCCAACCAACTGAAACGGCCGTCCGTAGCCGGCTATGTCACGAACGTGCGCGATATCAGCGAGCGCAAGAAGTTCGAGGGCCTGCTCGCCCATCGCTCCCTCCACGACCCGCTCACCGGACTGGCGAACCGCCAGCTGATCCTGGACCGGGCCGACCGCATGCTCGTCCGGTCCCGGCGATACGGTCTACCCGTCGCCGCATTCATCATCGACCTCGACAACTTCAAGGACACCAATGATTCGCTCGGCCACGAGGCTGGCGACCGCCTGCTGCAAGCCATCGGGAGCCGGCTCACCGGCCTGCTGCGGTCGAGCGACACGGTGGGCCGACTCGGAGGAGACGAGTTCGTGGTGCTCGCCGAAGGCGTTTCCCTCGCCGAAGGTCCGAATGCGATTGCCGAACGTATCCGTCAGGTCCTCCGCCCGCCGTTCTACATCGAAGGATTCGAGCGTCTCCCGATCACCTTGTCGGCCAGCATCGGGATCGCCGTGGGCGACAGGCGCCAGGCCCAGGACCTCCTGCGCGATGCTGACATCGCCCTCTACCGGGCCAAGGACTCCGGTCGAAACAAGGCCGTCCTCTTCCGGGCCTCCATGCACGAGGCGGCCAGCGACCGGCTCACCCTCCGGACTGAGCTGGACGTCGCCCTCGCGTCCGGTGAGTTCCATCTGCTGTACCAGCCCATCGTCGACCTCGAACGGCTCTCGATCCGCGGGGTCGAGGCCCTCATCCGGTGGGAACACCCCACGAAAGGGACGCTGTCCCCGGACGTGTTCATCCCCGTTCTCGAAGACACCGGAGACATCGTCGAAGTCGGCCGATGGGTACTCCAGGAAGCATGCAGACAGCTGGCCGTCTGGAAGGCGGAGGGACACAACCTCACCATGTCGGTGAACGCATCCATGCACCAGCTGGACTCCGACGGATTCGTGGAGGACGTGCGCTCAGCACTCGAGACCCACGGCCTCGCACCGCGGTCGCTCACCATCGAGATCACCGAGTCCGTCCTCATGAAGGATGTGTGCGCCACGGTCGCGGTGCTCCACCGTCTCAAGGACCTCGGCGTCCTGCTCGCCATCGATGACTTCGGTACCGGGTACTCCTCGCTGTCCTACCTGCGGACGTTCCCCGTGGACGTCTTGAAGATCGACCGGGCATTCGTGGCAGAGATGAATGGGTCGGCGGATGCCGCCGCCCTCATCCACACACTGGTCGAGCTCGGTCGCACACTGGGCCTGGTTACGCTGGCCGAAGGGATCGAGCAGCCCGCCCAGGTGGTCGGGCTGCGCCAAGAGCACTGCGACCACGGCCAGGGATTCCTGTTCTCCCGGCCGGTGGACCCCTCCGAAATCGAGAAGCTCCTCACCCGCGTCGACCTCGGTGATCCATTGCTGACCATCGGGAACTAGGAAGGACGCAGCCCCAGACCGGTCACGGCGTAGGGTGGCCCGTGGCTCCGGAACATCCGACCCAGTCGCTGAACGGAGGCAGTTGGGTGCTTGGCCTGATTCGGGCCTGCCACTTTCAGCCGACCCTCGCCGTGGTCGCCATGACCACTGCCCTGGCCGCGCTCGCCGGTCGAGGAGCAGCCGGATGCGTGGCGGTCGCATCCGCAGTCCTGGCCGGACAGCTCTCCACTGGATGGAGCAACGACTGGTTCGATGCCGCCCGTGACATCGCCGTCGGGCGGACCGACAAACCGGTGGTGTCCGGGGCGGTGAGTGTGCAGACCGTCCGGTTGGCCGCATGCACCGCACTGGTGGCCGCAGTACCGCTGTCACTCCTGTCTGGTTGGCGGGCCGCAGTGGTCCACCTG
>CAININ010000378.1 GCA_903849265.1 uncultured Acidimicrobiaceae bacterium | reverse complement strand
GTCGGCCGTCGCCGGTTTTCCCAACTGCTACCTCCTCTACGGGCCGAACACCAACCTCGGGCACAATTCGATCCTGTTCATGGTGGAGCGCCAGCTCAACCTCGTGTTCCAGGCTCTGGCAGCACAGACGAAGGCGTCCACCGGGTCGAGGGCGGCGGCGGTCTCGGTGCGCCAGAACGCGTATGCGCGCGACGACGAGGTGACCCAGCGGCTGGTAGCGGGGACGGCGTGGGCCGGCAGTTGCACCAGCTGGTACAAGGATGAAACCGGTCGCATCACCAACAACTGGCCGACCTGGACCGTTCGCTTCTGGTGGGACACCCTGCGGATCCGCACGGACGACTTCGAGGTGACCGCCGCACCACGGATCGACCCCTGACTTGGGCGTCACTGCCGATATGGCCGCCAGTGGGGGCTGCCACCGATCTGGGGCCCGGTATCACTAACGTGGAAGGCCATGACTTCGAACGGTGGCGCGGGTCCTGGACGCGATGCCGCCAGAGCGGCGACAAGTCGCACGGGTAGGTCCGCCGGTTCCTCCGCGTTCGACGAGACCGGACTTCGGAACCTCGGCGACGAGGTCGGGCGGGCGAACGGAGCAGGTCGTAGGTCGCGCGCCAGGCGTGGGCCACGACGACACCGCCGAACATGGTGGGTCCTCGGCACCGTAGGGGTCGTCATCGTCCTGTTCCTGGGAGGCACCGCCGGCTACGGCTGGTACTTGAACCACCAGATCCACCGGTTCGACGTCCGCGGTCTCATCGATGTCCCGACCTCGGGAGCCGAGGCCGGAACCGAGAACATCCTCCTCGTCGGATCGACCGACCGCTGCGCCCTCAAAGTACAGAACGCGGCGTATGGGCTGTGCTCTGCGGGAGTGACCGGGGTCAACAGCGACGTGGTCATGATCCTTCACCTCAACCCCTCCACCCATGCCGTCGCCATACTGTCGATCCCCCGCGATCTGTTCGTCCCGAATGCGCGCACCACAGGGGCGAACAAGATCGACGCCGCCCTCTATGAGGGCCCGAGCCAACTCGTCGCCGCCATCAACGAGAACCTGGGCATCCCCATCCATCACTATGTGGTGCTCAACTTCGACACCTTCGCCAACGTGGTCGATGCCCTCGGCGGGGTGAAGATGTACTTCCCTGAGCCCGTCTTCGATGCGTACTCTGGGCTCCAGGTCTTCACCCGGGGATGCGTCAGCCTCGACGGCCTCCACGCCCTTCAGGTGGTCCGGGCCCGGCACCTCCAGTACAAGCCTGCCGGTGTGACCACATCGAACCCGGCCTACTGGCCCTTCGAAAACCAGAGCGACCTCGCCCGGATCCGACGTGACCACGAGTTCCTCCGGGTCCTCGCCGGAGCCGTGTCCAAGAACGGGCTCTCGGATCCGATCACCGATGGACAGCTGATCGGCTCGGTGGCCCCGCAGCTCACGGTGGACAAGACCTTTTCCTCTTCGGACATGGTCAACTTGGCGCTCGACTTCCATGGCGTGAACGCCGGCAAGGCCCCGCAGCTAACCCTGCCCGTCCAGATCGATCAGTTCGGGTCCTATCTCTACAAGGGTGCCCGCTACGGCGACGTCGAGTTCCCCTCCAACGTGCTCGACAACCAGGTGATCGCCCAGTTCCTCGGGATCGGACCCAACATCGACACCATGACGGGCAAGCCGCTGCCCGCGCCGGCCGCGGTGACGGTCTCCGTCCTCAACGGCACCGGCGTGGCCAACCAGGCCACGGACACCAGTACCGCGCTCAAGGCGCTCGGCTTCTCCGTGGTGGGACTCGGGGACTCCCCGCCAGTCGGCGCCCAAGCCGAGACAGTCGTCTACTACGCCCACAAGACGGCGACCGACCAGGCCGCCGCTCAGCTGGTGGCCAAGTCCCTTTCCGGAGCCGTGATCACGGCCCTCGGCCCGACAGTAGACGGCGCCCAGGTGACGGTCGTGACCGGCACCCAGTTCTCGGTCAACCCGCCCGCCTCGGTCGCCACCGGTGCCTCCAGCACCGGGGGGACCGCCACCGGACCGGGGACCGCCACCCCCTCATCGACGCCCGCGACCGCCCCCTCCACCGCTGCCTTCCAACCCCCGACGGCGGCAGTCTCGCCCCTGGAGCCCTGGGACCCCAGAGCCTGTCCCGCCTGATCCGACCTCGAACTCCCTGTTCAACGTCGAAACCGGTCGCTCCGCACGGTTCTCGGCCCGCCACCCCTACTCTTGACTGAACGGAGCGGTCCCAGGTGCTCGACGGGGACAGCCCGATCGACGCCATCGTGGCTCGAGCCGTCGATCGCGGCGAGCGGTCCGCCGGTACAACGGCCACCCTGGCCAACGAAGTGGGGCCAACCGTCGTCATGCAGCGCCTCG
>CAININ010000377.1 GCA_903849265.1 uncultured Acidimicrobiaceae bacterium | reverse complement strand
GAACGGTTCGCCGTGGTGCAGACCCATACCCCAAAGGCGTCGTTCTTGGGGCTGCCGGCGGCCCGGCTTGCCGGGAGCCCTGCGGTCTACACGGTCCACGGCGCGCTCTACTTCGCCGGCAACGGGCGAGTGGCGAACGTCCTCGGGTGGTGTTTCGAGCGGTGGTGCTGCACGTGGGCGACGAGCGTGCTGGTGCAGAGCCGCGAAGACGAAGGCGTCCTTCCCCGAGTTCATATCTGCCGAGCGGTCAAGGTGCACTACGTGGGCAACGGGATCATCCTCGATCGCTTCCTCGCATCGGTGGAGCCGGCTCCGACGGGAGACCGTCCCGTCGTGCTCATGGTGAGCCGGCTGGTCCGCGAGAAGGGGTGCGCCGACTTCTTGGAGATGGCGGCCCGCCTGTCCGATGTGGCCGACTTCGTGCATGTCGGCCCGTCCGAGCACGACCAGAGCGACGCCCTGTCCGAGGAGGAAGTGGCAGCCGCCGCTGCGGCGGGCGTCACATTCGTCGGCGAGGTGGCCGACGTCCGCCCCTATCTGGCCTCGGCGGCCATCGTGGTGCTCCCGTCGTATCGCGAGGGGATCCCCCGAGCAGCGATGGAGGCTGCGGCTACGGGACGACCGGTGGTGGCCTACGACATCCGCGGTGTGCGCGAGGTGATCGATGCAGAGTTGGGGCTGCTGGCCCCCCGAGGCGATGTGACAGCCATCACTGCCATCGTGGCGGATCTTGTCGCCGACCCCGATCGCTGCGACGAGATGGGGAAGATCTGCCGTGAGCGGATCATCGCCAACTTTTCCGAGGAACTGGTCGTAGAACGGCTACGCAACTTCTATGCTGAAACGGTCACGCCGACACCCACACCGGCATCGTCGGCACCGGTGCGAGGTGCGTCATGATGCCCGAGGTCTGCCTGTCCATCGACGTGGAGGACTGGTACGACGGCATGGAGGTCCTGGGGGAGCCGACGCCGAAGCCGGCCGGGGCCCGCAGCGGCCTGGAAGGGCTTGCCGAGCACCTGGCTGCACGCCCCTCCGCTGACGGGCCGGCTCCCCGGGTGACGCTCTTCGTGGTCGGCAACTACGTCGACACGGTTGCCGACGAACTGGCCGGCCTGCTCGCCTCAGGCCATGAGCTCGCTAGCCACGGACCCGACCACGGACACCTGCCCGAGGAGTACTCCGGACTGGTCGAGTGGCTGCGGTCCGGGCGGTGCGCCCTGGAGGACCGGTTCCAGGCTCCCGTCAAAGGCTTCCGATCACCACGGTTCGACCGACCCGCGTCGATCGGCCTGGACGGGTTCCGCGCGGCCATCGCCGAGGCCGGCTTCGAGTACGTCTCGGACATCCATGTGTTGGGTGAGGCATCGCCCGTGCGCGAGCTGCCCGTCTTGTCGTTCCACGGGTTCCCCATGGGGGGCGGGAGCTACCAGCGCCTGCTGCCCGTACCGGTGGTGACGGGATCGGTCAACAGGTCCGATGGCCCGGTGGTGCTGTATTACCATTCGTACGATTTCGGGGCCACCCTCCCTAGAGTCAGTTCTATCCGAACGCTCGCCGCGGCCAAACAGCTCCTCGGAAGGAGCCGTGTGGACAAGGCGTTCTCCGCAGTTCTCAGCCGCTACGGCAGTAAGGCGTGTGTCGATGTCCAACGGTGATTTCGAAACCTATTTCCATCAGAGAGCGCGGCGATTCTCCTCGTTCTACCGGAGCGAGTCGGTGTCGCGGTCGCTCGGACGAGGCCCGCTGTTCGACCGGCTGACCAAAGCTGTCGAGATGTGCAAGGCGGCCTCCGCCACACGCGTCCTCGACGTCGGGTGCGGCAGCGGCCCGCTGTTCGCCCCTTTGGCCGAAGCTGGCATTCATGTCACCGGTGTCGAGCCCGCCGACAACATGGTGGCGCTGGCCAAGAAGCAAGCGGATGCCTATCCCGGCATGATCGACGTGGAGCAGAAGGGCTGGGAGGCCATCGATGCCGTCGACCAGTACGACGTGGCTGTCGCGCTGGGTGTGTTCGACTACGTGACCGAGCCGGCCGAACTGCTCGGCCGGATGGGCCGGGCCGCCGATCAGGCCATCGGCTCGTTTCCCTCGCCGGGACTGCGCACCTGGCTGCGCAAGGTCCGTTACGGCACGGCTGGCGTCGGGGTGTACGGCTATCCGGTCGACGGATACGACGACCTGGCCGCACGGGCCGGCATGGTGGTCCTGGAGAAGGTGCCGCTGGGCAAGGCCGGCTTTATCGTTCGCTTCGGCCGCAAGCAAGCCTAAAGGGCCAGATCGGCCGGGGCCATGCCGGCCTGAGTGGCCAGGCACCAGTGGGGATCGGCGTCAGCCGAGCTCGGTGCCGACCACGGAGACGAACGACACCATCTCGCCCGGGTAGCCCCCGAGGTTGTGGGTGAGGGCCAGTGTCTTGTCCGTGTCGATCTGACGCTCAGGTGTGGCCTCGCCCCGCAGCTGCAGCCAGGTCTCGAAGAACATGCGAAGACCGGACGCACCGACCGGGTGGCCGAAGCTTTTCAGCCCGCCGTCGGGGTTGATCGGGAGCGGACCGGTGCGGTCGAATGTCCCGGCGAGGACCTCTTTCCAGGCCGTGCCCCGGGGGGCGAATCCGAGATCCTCCATCAAGACGAGCTCGGTGGGGGTGAAGCAGTCGTGCACCTCGGCCATGGCCAGCTCGTGGCGGGGGTCGGTGATCCCGGCCTGGGCGTAGGCGTCCTGGGCGGCCATGGCACACTCCGGAAACCAGGTGTAGTCGTACTCCGGGTCGATGAGTCCCGAACCGCTGCCTGCAGCAAACGACAGCGCCTTGATGTAGATCGGCTTGTCCGTGTACTTGTGGGCGTCCTCCGCTCGCACCACGATGGCCGCGGCTGCACCGTCGGCGACGCCGGCGCAGTCGAACACGCCGAGCCGACCGGCTACCCGGGGCGAGGCGCAGATGGTCTCGGTGGAGACCTCCTTGCGGAACTGGGCCCGGGGGTTGCGGGCGCCGTTCTGGTGGTTCTTCCAGGAGATGCGGGCGAGCACTTCGGTGAGCTCGTCTTCGCTGACGCCGTACTTCTTTCCGTACGCGGGAGCGACCATGGAGAACATGGCCGCGGCGGTCAGCGTGCGAGCCGTTCCGTCGTTCGGGATCGGGAAGGCGTTGAGCCCCTGGTAGCCCGAGTCCTTCACCTTTTCGGCCCCGAGGGCCATGGCGACGTCGTAGGCGCCCGACGCCACGGCGTAGGCCGCCGCCCGCAGTGCCTCGGACCCGGTGGTGCAGTAGTTCTCCACCCGGGTGACCGGCTTGCCTTCGAGCTGCAACGGCCGCGCCAAGGTGATGCCGCTCATGCCGGACTGGGCGGTGCCGAACCAGTAGGCGTCGACCTCGTCCTTGGTCACCCCGGCCGAGGCGAAGGTCTCCTCGGCCGCATCGATGATGAGATCGTCGAGGCTCTTGTCGAAGTGCTCGGCGAACCGGGTGCACCCCATGCCGACGATCGCCACCCTGTCCTTGATTCCGTGCGATGCCATGTTGTTCCTGCCTTCTTCCTGCGTTCGTGTGTGCTGCGTCCGTGGGTGGGCGCCGATCGGCACCCGAGGTGAGTGGCGGTCAGTCGGCCGTGTCGGTCGTGCTGTCAGGGGCTCCAGGCATCCGCACCGGCTTCGCCTTGTAGAAGTAGTCGTGGATGCCGTCCGCGGTGAAGAGTTTGCGGAAGGTCATGGTGACCTTCTGGCCGATGTCCACGGTGTCCGGGTCCACGTCGGTCAGCTCCACCGGGAACCGGCCACCCCCGTCGAAGTCGAGGATGGCGAAGACGATCGGCGGACTCGGCGAGAACGCCAGCCGGTCGATGGTGTAGGTGGCGATGGTGGCTTCGGCATCCGCCCGGTCGATCGGCTCCATGTCATCGACGGCCCCACCTGTCATCGACACGCGTGACGGAGGGAGGTGCACCGCACCCGATGACCGGTCCTTGGAGCCGACGAAACCGAACTTCCACTCTTCGTTGCGCCACGCCGCCGAGGAGGACACGCGCTGCGGTTCGGGGCGGCGGGGCGGCTCCAGGGTGACCATGCCCCGCCAGGAGAGGAACTTGCCGTAGGGGAGGTCGACGGCTGCTGCAACCTGTGCGGCGACCGGGTCGGCCGGCGCCCAGTCGGCCAGGGCCGGCGTGGTGCGCAGGACGAGCACGTCGGCCCCGTCGGCCAACGACACCACGGCAACGATCTGGCCGGGTGACGCCTGCTCGAGCATCGAAGCCAAGACCAAGCCGACATGGGCGGTCCCGGTCTGGCCGACAGAAGTCGCCAAGTCGTCAGCGAGGACGCCGTCGCGGACGCCCAGCTTGCGGCCGAGCGCCTTGGCGGCACGGCCGTGCATCCCGGTCACGACGACGTGGTCGACGTCGTCTGCCGTGATGCCGGCAGCCTTCAGCCCTGCCTGCCAGGCATCGGTGCCGAGCGGGACGTAGCGGGTCTCGCCGAAGCGTTCCTCCCATGTCCGGGACCGGCGGTCGCCGGCGGTCCGCCACCGGTCGAGGAACTCGTCGCTCAACGAGGCGCCTCCCAGGTATTCGGCGATGACCGGGGTCCCCGGCCCGTCGTCCCCGACGACAACGGCGGCGGCGGCATCGCCCCCTGCTGACTCGTCGGCCGAGGTGGGAAGGCCGTCGCGCAGGTCAGACACCACCACCAGGGTCGTGCCTGAACCAGCAGATACCAGGGCAGTGCGCAGTGCGCCCGGCCCCGACCGCAGGGCCCCGCCGAAGTCGAAGGCGGCCACGTCACCGGGCAGGCGCAGCGCGGCATGGATGGTGGTGGCGTTGGTCTTGTCCAGGTAGGCCGGGGTGGCCGTGGCGAACCAGATCGCCCCAGGGGCCGCCGCCGGAGCGGCGCGCAGCGCCAGGCGGGCGGCCTCGACGCCCATCGTGGTGGTGTCCTCGTCGTGGGAGGCGACCGAGCGGGTTCCCTTGCCCCCGCCGCTTCCAAAGACCTTGGCCACCTCGGACCGCTGTAGGCGGCGATAGGGGACGTACCCGGCGATGCTGACGATGCCCCGGGTCATGGGTGCACCGTGTTCGGACTCGCCTGCTGCATGGTGATCGTGGTCCCTTCGTCGTGGTGTCGAGGCGCGAGCGCACCAGTGGGGCGTTGGCATCCGCTGCCCGCTCATCCTATGATGGCCACAGTATCTGACGGTCAGTCAGATAACCACAGCAGCGAACGCCGCAGCGTTGAGGATGGAGGCTTCGAACATGGACTTTGAGTTCACCCCCGAACAGCTCGAGTTCGTCAAGGACGTGGAGCAGTTCCTTGACGACAATTACGACCCCGAGGTCTTCGACGTCACCCGGGAGAACATGGCCCAGATCGTCGACACCCCGCCGCGCCGGAAGTTCATGGCCAAGTTGGGGGAGAAGGGCTGGCTGGGGATCACCTGGCCGAAGGAGTACGGCGGCCAGGACGGCGACGGCGTCTACGAGTACCTGCTGAACGAGGCGCTGGCCGCCCGCGGCGGTCCCCAGATCGGCAAGGGCGTCGGCATCATCGGCAAGACGATCATTAGCCACGGCAGCGACAAGCTGAAGGCTGAGTTCCTGCCCAAGATTCTGAAGAACGAGGTCGAGTTCGCCGTCGGGTACTCCGAGCCGAACGCCGGCTCCGATGCCGCCTCGATGCAGCTGAAGGCCACCCGCGACGGCGACGGATGGCGTCTCAACGGCCAGAAGACCTGGACCACGTCGGCCCACTTCGCCGACTGGTACTGGGTGGGCGCCCGGACCGACCAGGATGCCCCCAAGCACCACGGCATCAGCTTGTTCTTGGTGCCGATGGACCACCCGGGCATCACAGTCAAAGGCATCTGGACGATGGGCGACGAGCGGACCAACGAGGTCTACCTCGACGATGTGTTCGTGCCTGACGACTACGTGGTCGGCGAGCTCAACAAGGGCTTTCAGTACATCTCGGAGGCGCTCGACATCGAGCGCTTCACCTTGTTCACCTACTCGCCCACCAAACAGCGGCTCGATCTCCTGACCGAGTACGTCAAGGACGCCACCCGCGACGGCGAGCCGATGAAGGACGACAGCCAGGTTCGGGCCCAGATCGCCAACCTGCACACCGAGGACGAGGTGGCCCGTTGTCTCGGGCTGAAGTTCGTGGCCGCGGCCAATGCCGGCGGGGCGCCGCCTACGTCGGAGGCGTCCGAGTACAAGCTGTTCACCACGGAGTACTCGCGTCGACTGGCCAATGCCTCGATGGACCTGGCCGGCCCCGGTGGCCAGCTGCGTGTCCACACCGAGGATGCCCCCATGGTCGGGCGGTCGGAGTCGACCTACCGGTACACCGTGATCGACACCATCGGCGGCGGTTCTTCCGAGATCCAGAAGAACATCCTGGCCCGTCGCAAGCTGGGCCTCCCCAAGAACTTCTGATCTCCTCCACGTCCGTGACCACACCGCCCAACTCCTCTGCCGACGCGCCTAGCGAACCGCAGACGGCTCGCGGGCATGCACCGGTCGGAGGGACCCTTGGCGGCCCGCTGGCCGGGGTGGTCGTGCTCGACCTGGCCAGCGTGGGCCCGGCGGCCCGGTGCACCCGGATGCTGGCCGACTACGGAGCCACTGTGGTGAAGG
>CAININ010000376.1 GCA_903849265.1 uncultured Acidimicrobiaceae bacterium | reverse complement strand
GCAGGCGAGGGCTATTGGGTTGCCCGGTCCGACGGTTCGATTACTGCCCACGGCTCGGCGGTCAACTACGGCTCCATGGCAGGCCAGCCGCTTGCCGCACCGATCCGTCACGTGGTGGGAACCCCGGACGGCCACGGCTACTGGATGGTGGCCACCGACGGTGGCATCTTCGCCTTCGGTGACGCCTCGTTCCGAGGGAGCGCAGGCGCCCTACCGCTCCAGGCTCCCATCACGGGAATGGCAGTCGACGTGGTCACCGGTGGCTACTGGATGGTGGCCACTGATGGCGGCATCTTCGCCTTCGGCGCCCCCTTCGAAGGCGCGGGCTGACCCTGGCTGGACTGGTCTAGTTGGACCAGCTGGCTGGACTGGCCTAGCTGGACCAGATGATCGACTGCATCTCCGAGTACGCCTCGAGGCTGTAGTCGCCACCGTCTCGGCCGATGCCGCTCATCTTGAAGCCACCGAAGGGTGCGTCCATGTTGCGCTGGGCGGTGTTGATGCCGACGTGCCCGGCACGCAGTTGCTTGGCCACTCGGAACGCCCGGGAGGTGTCGCCCGAGAACACGTAGTCGTAGAGGCCGAACTCCGAGTCGTTGGCGATGGCCACGCCCTCGTCATCATCATCGAAGGGAATAGCCACGACCACTGGGCCGAAGATCTCTTCGCGGGCCACCTTCATCTGGTTGGTCCCGGTGATGAGCGTGGGCTCGACGTAGTACCCGGTGGCCATGTGCTCGGGACGACCGCCGCCGACGACGACCTCGCCCTCGGCCCGACCCGACTCGATGTAGTCGAGGATGCGCTGCTGCTGGGGTCCGGAGATCACCGGGCCGACGACGGTGGTGGCCTCGGTCGGGTCGCCGACGGTCAGGCGACCGGCGAACACGGACAGCCCTTCGATGACCTGGTCGAAGATGCTCCGATGGATGACGGCCCGGGTCGGGGCGGTGCAGATCTGTCCGGAGTGGAAGGCCCATGTCGAGCCGATGGCCATGATGGCGGCCTTGATGTCGGCATCGTCGAACACGACAGCGGCTCCTTTGCCGCCGAGCTCCATGAGCAGACGCTTCATGGTCGGCGCACCGGCCGCAGCGATCCTCGTGCCGACGGCGGTGGACCCGGTGAAGGAGACCATGTCGACATCAGGGGAGGAGGTGAGCACGGACGCCGGCTCCGGCCCCTGGGCGCTGATCAGGTTGATGACGCCGGGCGGAAAGCCCACTTCGTCGAGGACACGGGCCAGCTCCACGATGGCCAGCGGGTCTTGAGGGGCAGGCTTGATGACGACGGTATTGCCCATTGCAAGTGCAGGGGCGACCTTGCCGGCCATGTTGGTCAGCGGAAAGTTGTAGCTGGCGATGGCTGCGACCACACCCACGGGCTGACGGTAGGCGAGGGCGCTGATCAGGCCACCAGGAGCGAGCGGGGTGGCCGATGTGGCGATCGGGGGGAGCATCGTCTCTTGGACGTGGCGGATGTCCCGGCTATAGCGCTCGAACCGGTCGGCGCTGATCGGGACCTGCATGCGTGATCCCACAGACGCCGTGGCACCCGTTTCGGCGATGACCAAGGGCACCAGTTCGTCGTTCTTGGCCCGGATGGCAGCGGCTGCGGCCTTCAGAAGGGAGAGGCGCTCCTCGACGGGCGTGGCGGCCCATGCCGGAAACGCCTCGCGGGCCGCGGCACAGGCGGCCTCGGCATCGGCTACCGAGGCGTTCGGGGCCTGACCGACGACCTGCTCGGTGGCGGGGTTGATGATGTCGTAGGTGCCGTTGCCGGCTTCGACCCACTCACCGCCGATCAGCAGCTGGGTCTCGTCTCTGTTGGCCTGGTCACCCATGTGGTGGGTCCCCTTTCGTGGCGGGGTAGTGGCGCCCCGGTGTGGTCAGTGGTGCGGTCGTGTGGTGCGGTCAGTAGTGCGGTGCAGCAGTGTAGGTCGGGGTCTGTTTCGGACACAGAGCCGACGGTTGGTCGTGCTTGGTCAGCTGCCTGCCGTCGTATCGACGGTCACAGTGTCCCGGCCGGAGCGGAGCAGCGTGCCGGGAAGGTTGCCGGTGGGCTGCCCATCGACCACTGTCTCGACGCCGTTCACCAGCACACGCGTCACGCCGATCGAGTCAGCGATGAGGCGGGGGCTCCCACCAGGCAGGTCCTCGACCAGGGTGGCCGGTTCGGATGCGACGGTCTCGGGGTCGAAGACGAAGAGGTCAGCGCGCAAGCCCTCGGCCACACGGCCCCGGTCTTGCAGGCCGAACAAGTCGGCAGGGGCCTGGGTCATCCAGTGCACGGCCTGCTCCATCGGAACCAGCTTGCGCTTGCGCAGGCAGTCGCCCAGGAACGAGGTCGGGTAGTTCGAGCCGCACATCCGATCCAGGTGGGCCCCGGCATCGGAGCCGCCGACGAGTGCGCCTGGGTCGTTCCACACGTCGACCCTGGCCTGCCATGAGGCTGCGTCGCCGTCCGAGGCCTTGGGCCAAAGCACGGTGCGCAGGTCGTCGGCGATGACCAGGTCGAGCAGGGCGTCGAACGGCTCCTTGCCCTGCTCTTCGGCGATCGAGCCGACGTCGCGCCAGCTGTAGCCGGCGTTCTCGGGGGCGAACGTGTCGCCGACGATGTAGTTCGCCCAGGAAGAGAGGCGACGGAAGACGCCAGCCCCCTCGGAGTGGGCCAGCTCGTCGAGCTCGGCCCGCACCGCAGGGTCACGCAGCTTTTCGATCCGCGCCTCGGTGGGCAGACCCATCACGTCTCCCCATCCGGGGATCAGGAAGAGGGCGCAGTGGGTGCGGAAGCTCATGTTCATGGGAACGAGCGTCGGCATGGTGAGCGCGATGATCTTGCCCCCAGCTGCTGCTGCTGCCCGGGACGCTTCGAGCTGACGAGCGGTCTTGTCGGGGGTGCGCGAGTCGACGGTGAGCAGGTTCCAGTTGAGGGGGCGCTGTGCGGTGGTGGTCATGGCCACCATGAGGTCGATCTCCTCGTCGGTGAAGCTGTCGAGGCAGCCGTTGGTGATGTACTCGAGCGTCGTGCCGGGGTGGTCGCGGACGACCTCACAGAAGGCCAGCATCTCTCGCCGGTCCGCGAACCGGGAGGAGATCGGGTTTCCGTCACCGTCGGAGTGGGTGCGGGACTGCGATGACGAGAAGCCGAGTCCGCCGGCCTCGATCGATTCGGCCAGCAGGGTAGTCATGGCCGCCAGTTCTTCGTCGTTGGCCACCTCGCCTCCGCGCTCGGCGCCCATGACCCAGCGGCGGATGGCGCAGTGTCCCACGAGGAATCCGGCATTCACCCCGAGGTTGCCCTCGAGCCGGTCGAGGTACTCGCCGAACGAGCTCCAGTCCCACTCGATCCCGTCTTCGAGGGCGACCAGCGGCATGCCTTCCACCTTGGCCATCATCCGGCGGATGTAGTCGTGGTCCTCGGCCTTGATGGGAGCCAGGGTGAAGCCGCAGTTGCCGGCGATGACAGTGGTCACACCGTGCAGGTTCGACGGGGAGGCCGTCGGGTCCCAGAAGAGCTGGGCGTCGTAGTGGGTGTGGGGGTCGATGATCCCCGGTGCGACGACCAGACCTTCGGCGTCGAGCTCTGTCGCTCCACTGTCGTCCACCGTGCCGACGGCGACGATCATCCCGTCCTTGATCCCGACGTCTGCCCGGAAGCCGGGCGCTCCGGTGCCGTCGACGACGGTGCCGTTTCGGATCACGTAGTCGAGCATGTGGCGTTCCCTTCGTGTGGCCGGGGGCGGGTGCTCCGGCCGTGTGCGCGAGGCAGGCCGACGGACCGGAGCCGGGAGCCATGTGCGGTCCCCATTTCCGTGTCCCCCCAGAACTGACAGTGCGTCAGATTATGGCATGCACCGGACCGGTCCGGAGGGGTGGCATCCACGAGACGCTCGTGGTTCCGCATGAGCCGACGCAGAAGGCGACGATAAGGTGCGCATATCCACCACTCCTACCTTCGAGACGCTGTGCTGCCGGTCATCGTGCTCCTGCTCGGTGCCGGGCTGACTGTCCGCTTCGCCCACTGGGCGGGGGGTAGGCGCAGACGGTGGATCGATGTGCAGATCAAGCGGCAGATAGAGACTGGGATCTTGGCGTCTGAGTCCCTCAAGCGGTCCCGGGCAATCAGCGAGGCCGTGGAGTGGACGGTGGTGGCGCTCATCTACTTTGTCGTGGCCATCCTGACCTTCGACCGGTTGGGGATTCCGTTGACCACCTTGGTGGCGCCGGCCACCGTCATCGGTATTGGGCTCGGATTCGGCGCCCAGCAGATGGTCGGCGACTTGCTGGCCGGATTCTTCCTCTTCGCCGAGCGGCAGTTCGCCTTCGGGGACGTCATCCGGCTGTCGATGCCGGGACAGACCAGCGGCGTCCAGGGAACCGTGGAGGAGCTTACGCTTCGGGTGACCAAGATCCGGACCCAGCAGGGCGAACTAGTGGTGGTGCCCAACAGCGCGCTTCGCCAGGTGACGAACCTTTCCAAGGACTGGTCGCGAGCCGTGATCGATGTCCCGGTGCTGGTGACCGAGGACCTGTTCGAAGTCACGGGGCTGCTGAAGGAAGTGGTGGCGGGCATGGCCGATGATCCCGTGTGGTCCGAGCTGCTCCTCGGCGACCCGGTGGTGGCCGGGGTGGAGACCATCGACGTCGGCTACGTGCAACTCCGCCTCATCGCCCGCACTCTTCCCGGCCGCCAATTCGAGGTCGCCCGGGAGATCCGCCTGCGGGCATCGAGCGCGTTGCGCGCCGCGGGGGTCGCCTCACCTGCCGTCGGTGACAGCGCCACCAAAGGCACCCCATGAGCCCAGTCGACGGCGACGATACCGAAGGCACGGGTGGTGGAACGACGGGCGACGACGAAGTCGGGCTGTTCGACGGCGCGCCCCGCACGGCCGAGGTCGTGCTGACCCCGGTGCCCCACAGTGTCCTGGTGGGGTTCATGGGCGAGTCCGTCTCGCGGTCGATCCCCGTCAGGAGGTCCACCGTGCTGATGCTGCTCGCCTTCCTCGGCTTCGCCACGATGAGCTACCTCTACCCGCCGACCCCTTCGAGCACGACGGTCGTCACCACCAACAACCCGAACGGCCTGATCCCAGGGCTGGTGCCGGCGTCCACGACAACGACCCGTCCTTCGACGACCACCACGACCACAGCGCAGGGTGCATCGACCACCACGACCATGCCGCCGGGCTCATCGACGACAACCACCGGAGCGTCGGGCGCATCGACCTCCACCACTGTCAGGGCGGGCGGGTCCACCACCACCACCACCACTTCGTCGATCGGCCCGTCGGGCTCCACCACCACGACGACAAAGGGCGGTACGTCGACTACCACGACTGGTCAGCCCAACGGGGCGGGCGCCTCGTCGACCACGAACGGAACCTGACCAACCGCAGCATCGGGTGCCGGAGCGCGCTCGCCGGCCTTGTGGCAGGACAGCGGGTGGTGGCCCGAGCCGATGGACCGGGCCGGATTGTCCTCGAGCGGGCCGATGACGTCCTCGGCCGCTACCAGGAGATCTTCACCGGGTTGTTCGAAGACACCGAGGAAGGGTTCGACCTCGAGCACCTGCGGAACGAATGGGACTGACCGTCGTCGATACCGGGGTGATGATCGGGCTCCTCGATGTCCTCGACGGTCACCACGACCCAGCCCTCGAAGCGCTGGGGTCGGCTGCGACGCGAGGTGACAGGGTGGCGATGTCGGCAT
Source organism: uncultured Acidimicrobiaceae bacterium (assembly GCA_903849265.1). GTDB lineage: Bacteria > Actinomycetota > Acidimicrobiia > Acidimicrobiales > RAAP-2 > Bog-756. The sequence goes on along the minus strand of CAININ010000376.1, from coordinate 3,708 downwards.
CGGCGCTGGCTGAGTTGCTGGTCGTGCCGGCGCGAACGGGCCGCGGTCGACCGCACGATCAGGTGTTGGTCGATGCCGTGCTCGGATTCTGCCGCGACTATCCCGTCGAGATCGTGGCGGTGGGGGTGGAGATCGCCACCCAGGCCGCCCGGCTGCGCGCGACCCACGGCCCCGGCCTGCGCCTGCCCGATGCACTGGTGATCGCCACGGCGCTGGTGCACGATGCAGACGTGCTGGTCACCACGGACCGACGCTGGCCGGCAGCCGAGCACCTGGGACTGGCCGGAAGGTTGTTGGTTCTCTAGTCGAAGGGCCGGATTGGGCGACTGGAGCGATCCATTATCCAGCATCCAATCGTTCACCGCACGGGTGAATACGGTGGCGTGACCGGCGAGTCGCGGAAGCCCGCGCTGCAGGCGGAAGGCATCCACCGTCCAGGTTGCAACTCGGTTTCCCCTGGTTGTTTTACGTTCCTTACATGTTACCGTTGCTCAACTGCACGGGTTTGAAGACTTTTCTTCGATGTTTGGGGCCCGGTGCAGCCGTTCGGGGACCATGAGGCCCCTTGGCGCGGTCCCGACCGAACCGGAGGACTCGATGAAGCGCAACCGCAGTACGAGGTCGTTGTTGGCGACCGCAGTTCTGATGAGCACCGTCGCCATCGGCGGTGCGGTGGGCGCAGGCTCAGGTGTGGCGGGAGCCGCCCAGACCACGTTCGCGTCCACGATCACGACCCCTGTCGGACTGGCGATCGATGCGTCGGGCAACCTCTACACGGCCGATACCACGACCGGCAACGTCTATGAGATCGCGCCAGACGGACCCTGGGGGGACAACACCGCCTCGATCATTGCGACCGGGATCGTGAACCCGTCCGCCATTGCGATCGATGCGTACGGCAACGTCTTCGTGGCCGAAGCCGGGACCGGAACGAACGACGGGACGGTCGCCGAGATCGTCATCGACTACCCCGGCCACTTCGCTTCACCAGTTTCTATTCTCACCGGCCTCACGAACCCCACCGGCATCGCCGTGAGTTCAGCCGGACCTTCGTCAGGATCTGTCTACGTGGTCCAGAACGCCATCCCGTACGTCCAGCAGTTCGCCCCTAACGGATCAGCCAGCTATCCGCCTAGCCTCGACAGCTATCTGGCGCCGACGCCGGTCGGCAGCTGGAACGGAGGGTTCGGTTCGCCCAATCCCCCCCACCCGACCGGCGTGATGGTCGACTCGTCCGGCAACCTCTTCTTCGCCAACTCCCAGAACGTCTACAAGTTCACCGGCACCAGCTCGACTTCGATTGCCAGCCTTGGCTGGTGCTCGCAGACCACCATGGCCTCCGATCCATCGGGCAACATCTTCGTGGGTTGCGGCAGCAGCGCCTACAAGATCGCATCTCTTGGTTCAGGGGGCTTCGGTTCGGCGGACGTCATCGGTTCCGGATCGTGGAGCTCGACCGGCGTGGCGGTGGACACCACCGGCAACCTGTATCTGGCTGATGGGCAGAACGGCGGCATCGCCGAGCTCACGCAGTCGAAGCCCGATGCACCCACCGGGTTGACGGCACAGGTCAGCAATGGAGCGGCGACCTTGTGGTGGGACGCATCGACGTCTTATCCGACACTGTTGAGCTACACGGTCACCGATGGGAATGGACACGGCTGCACCACGACTACGACCACGTGCTCGTCGACGAATCTCAACAACGGCTCGACCTACAACTTCGTGGTGACCGCCACCAACGCGTTGGGAACGTCTTCTGGGTCGACCCCACTAGCGGTCGTGCCGGAACCGATGGTCCCGGTGGCCCCGACCAACCTGTCGGCCACAATCACGAGCAACAGCTCGGTCCAGGTGTCATGGACGGCATCGACGGAAGACAGCACGCTGCCCATCATCTATGCGGTGACCAGCAGCGTGGGTGGCTCCACGTGCACCACAACGACGACATCGTGCAAGGTGGTCGGCCTCGCCACCGGGACGTCTTACCTGTTCAGCGTGGTGGCCACCAATGCCAGTGGGCCCTCCTCGCCGGCAAACTTCGGCCCGGTCGTGCCCCCGACCCAGACCGTCATCGGCGCTCCATCCTGGAACACGCTGGGGGTGGCCGTCGATGGATCGGGCAACCTCTACGAGGCGCAAGGCGGATATGGCTTCGGTAGTGTCTCGAAGGTCACACCCACCGGAGTCGAGAACACCTTCGGGTCGTTCACCAACCCGAGCGCGGTGGCCGTGGACTCGTCCGGCAACGTCTACGTCACCGACCAGACGCCCAACAGCAGCAATGTGGACAAGATCACCCCAGCAGGGGTGCAGAGCGTCATCGCCTCGACAGTTGGCTACCGCCCTCGCCCCGGGATTGCGGTCGACGCCTCCGGTGCTGTCTATGTGACGAACCCATTTGCCCTGGGATTTGGAGCCAACGACGGGGAGATCGACAAGATCACGCCCAGCGCTGGCGGGGGGTACAGCGCACCGACAGCAGTCGTGTCAGGGCTGGACCTCCCGATCAATTTGGCCGTCGATGGGAGCGGCAACATCTACGTCACCTCTTCGGGAAGCGCCCAGATCGACAAGTACACCCCCGGCGGTGCGCACTCCACCATCGGATCCGGGTTCCAGACTCCGGCCGGATTGGCCGTCGATGCCTCTGGTGACGTCTACGTGGCGGACAACGGATCGGGCCAGATGGACGGATCGGGCAAGGTCTACGAGATCAACCCTCAAGGGGACCAGTTCGTCGCCGAAGGCGGCCTGAACGTTCCCGGTGGAGTGGCGCTCGACGCTGCCAACAACCTGTACGTCACGGTCGGCGGGACCAGTTCGGTGTACAAGTTCGGTTATCGGATCATTTCGGGTCTTGCGGCTGCCATCCACGGGCAGGCCTACACCCCTACTCAGTTGGTGGCGGCTGGGCTGTCCTCGAGCAGTCTGGGCTTCACCACCAAGGTGAAGTGGGGAACCGCAGTCATCGCCGGCACCAACGCTCCGCTGCCTAAGGGGATGAAGGTGTCGTCGCTCGGGATCCTGTCGGGTACGCCATCGAGCAAGTACCTCCCTGGTACCTATGCCGTCAACGTCCAGGTGACGCAGACGGTGATCACCAAGGTGGGCCGGACCAGGTCGACGTCGACTTGGACCATCCAGGCCAGCCTGCCCCTCGTCATCAACTAGCCGGCCTCAGATCTGCGACGCGGAGACCCTCGGCTGCGGCCGGGGGTCTCGTCGCGCCACCCCCGTGCTCAGCTGTTCACCAGCGGGATGACCTCGGCGCCGAAGCGGGCGATCTGGTCGCACAGCTCCTCGACCGAATGGGCCGGGAATCGGACCTGGATCTGGCCCACACCGGCCTCGCTATAGGGGCGCAGGTACTCGGCCAGCGCCTCGGGCGTCCCCTGCACGGTGCCCGGGGGCAGGTCATTGCCGGCCGGCGGAGTGCCGAGGTAGAGCGGGTAGGAGATGGACCCGATGTCGAGGGGAGCGCCGTCGCGGTACTCGGCGCGCAGTTCGTGTAGCCGGACCAGCAGATCGACGTTGGGTCCGACGGACTGAGGGAGCCAGCCGTCGGCGAACCGAGCGGTGCGGCGCAGTGCGGCTGGCGATGAGCCGCCCACCCAGATCGGAGGCCGTGGCGACTGGATCGGGCGGGGCAACAGGCCGACCCCGGACGCCGGCCAACGCGGCCCGGGCAGTTCCGGGTACTCATCG
>CAININ010000375.1 GCA_903849265.1 uncultured Acidimicrobiaceae bacterium | reverse complement strand
CGCCCTGGCAGCCATGACGAGTTCGCCTCGCCGGGCGCCATCATCGAAGCGCTGCACCTGGTTGAAGAGACCGATGACACGGTGGTCTCCTCGGACCCCGCACTGATCGAGCTGCTCGAGCCGGATCTGCACACCATGGACCTGAGCCACGCCACCCGGGTGCTGGCTGGCGGGGCCGGCCTGGTGACCGGACTCGACGACATCAGCGCTACAGCGGTCTTCACCCTGCTCACCCGCGTGGCGGCGCAGTTCGGCGGCTCGGCCGGGGCCACCCGGGTGGCAACCGACGCCGGCTGGACAGGCTACGAGCGCCAGATCGGCACCACCGGGGTGACCGTGGACCCAGACCTCTACGTGGCCTTCGGGGTGTCAGGGGCCGCCCAGCACACCGGCGGGCTCGGCGCTCCTCGCCACGTGGTCAGCATCAACACCGATCCGTCGTGCCCGATGACGGCCATGGCGAACCTGGGGCTCGTCTTCGACGCCGGCGCGCTGCTGGCCGAACTGGCCCGTCGGCTGGAGATCGACAGCGGCGAGGCTCGCGACAACGGTGCGTCGGCACCGGCCGCCGCACCAGGGGGTGCCCGTGACTGAACGGATGGAGTTCGACGCCATCGTCGTGGGGGCTGGCCCCGCCGGCGCCTCGGCCGCACTTGCCCTGGCTCGTGCCGGGCGGTCGGTCGTGCTGGTCGAGCGCGGCCCCTTCCCTGGATCGAAGAACGTCTACGGGGGCGTCGTCTACGGACGGGTCCTCGATGACATCGTCCCGAACTGGTGGGAGGAGGTCCCCGTCGAGCGGTGGATCGTTCGCCGCTCCACGATGATGATGACCGGAACCCAGTCGCTGTCGGTCGACTTCCGCACCGATGCCTGGGGCAGCGCCCCCTATAACGGCATGACCACCCTGCGGTGCCACTTCGATGCCTGGCTGGCGGGCAAAGCCACAGACGCCGGGGCCCGGCTGGTGACCTCGACCGTCGCCACCGGCTTGGTGCGCGACGGCTCGGGCCAAATCGTGGGTGTCCGCACCGACCGCGACGGTGCGGAGCTCCATGCCCCGGTCGTGATCGCCTGCGACGGGGTCAATTCGTTCCTGGCCAAGGAGGCCGGACTGCTGGCGAAGGCCGAGGCCTCGCACCACACGCTCGGGGTGAAGGAGGTGCTGGACCTTCCGCCCGGTGCGATCAACGAACGGTTCGGGGTCCAGGACCACGAGGGTGTCGACATGGAGATCCTCGGGTGCACCCGGGAGGTTCCCGGTGGCGGGTTCCTCTATACCAACGCCGGCTCCGTGAGCATCGGGGTCGTCCTGTCGCTGCCGGAGCTGGCGGCCTCTGGCCTCCGGCCCGAGTCCTTCATCGCCGACCTCAAGGCCCACCCCTCCATCGCCCCGCTGCTGCGCGGCTCCACCTTGCGCGAGTACGGCGCCCATCTCATTCCTGAAGGCGGTTACGACACCATGCCCGCCCTGGCCGCCGACGGCCTCCTCATCGCCGGCGACGCCGGAGCGATGACGCTGGCCGCAGGGCTCTGGCTCGAGGGAGTCAACTTCGCCATCGGGTCCGGCTATGCGGCCGGGCAGGCGACAGACCGGGCCCTGGCCGCCGGGGACTACTCGGCATCTGGGCTCTCCTCCTACCGCAAGGACCTCGAGGGCCAGTTCGTCCTCGCCGACCACAAGCGCCTGCGCAAGGCTCCCTCGCTGGTGCTGTCCGACCGTGTCCAGCAGCGCTACCCGGGACTCATCTGCGACCTGGCCGAAGGGATGTTCACCGTGACCAACCCGACCCCCAAGCTCGGCGGGCTCAAGCTCACCCGATCCGTGGCCGCCCGCCACGGGGTGAAGCTCCGCCAATTGGCCGGAGACACCCTGCGGGGCCTGAGGATCTTCGGATGACCGCCGCAGCATCGAGCCCGCGCCGCTGGGACGGCATCTCCTTCGAGGAGCGGATGGCCACCGTCGACTTCCGGATCGGCAACCGGGCGCACATCTCCGTCGATGCCGACGTGTGCCGGTCGTGCACGACCAAGGCGTGCGTGAGCGCGTGCCCGGCCAACCTGTTCGCCCCGACCGCGGACGGCGGCATCCTGTTCAACTACGAAGAGTGCTTCGAATGCGGGACCTGCTACATGGTCTGCAACTCCGACGGCGCCATCACGTGGACCTATCCCGACGGCGGCCACGGTGTCGTCTTCCACCACGGATGACCGGGCCAACGGTAGAGATGCCAGCAGATACGAAGTCGGAGCCGAGCACCGACGGGCCGCTCATCGTGGCCTGCCTGCGCATCAGCGACCTCCGGCCGGCAGTCGACCCCTTGAACGGAGCCGTGACCCGGGACCGCCTCGGAGTCGGGCTGTCCCCTGCTGATGCGGCCGGCCTGGAGCACGCCCTCCGGATCGCCGACGCGTGGTCGGGCCGGGTCGTGGCTGTCTGCGTGGGGCCGGCATCGGTCGACCCCGTCTTGCGCGAGGTGGCCGCCCTCGGTGTCGCCGTGATCCGCGTGCCCCTCGGTGATGAGGGAGACGGCCATCGCTACGTGGCCGAGCTGGCCGAGGACGAGCGCGGCCTGGCCCGGACGCTGGCCGCCGCCATCGCCCCCTTCGGCATTCCCGAGCTGGTGGTGTGCGGCGATCGATCTGTCGATCGAGGCTCCGGAGCCCTGCCCGCCTACTTGGCCGT
>CAININ010000374.1 GCA_903849265.1 uncultured Acidimicrobiaceae bacterium | reverse complement strand
CTCAGTACGAGCGGGGCAGTCCGAGCGAGTGCTGAGCGACGTAGTTGAGGATCATCTCGCGGCTCACCGGTGCGATCCGGAGCAGACGGGCCATGCCCCACAGGTCGGCGATGCCGTATTCCGTGGACATTCCGTTGCCGCCGTGGGTCTGGATCGACTGATCGAGCGCGGCAAGCGTCGCCTCGGCGGCGGCGTACTTGGCCATGTTGGCCGTCTCGCCGGCCAAGGGGGAGTCCCCGTCGTTGTCGCAGTACCAGGCGGCCTTGTCGGTCATGGTCCGGGCCAGCTCGACGTCGATCTTGGCCTTGGCCAATGGGTGGGCGATGCCCTGGTGGCGCCCGATAGGGGTGCCCCACACCTCACGGGTCACGGCGTACTCAGCAGCCTTGGCCAGCGCGTAGCGACTGATTCCGTTGGCCATGGCGGCTGACAGGATCCGTTCGGGGTTGAGCCCGTAGAAGACCTGTCGGAGACCTTCGCCTTCGTCGCCGATCATCCGGTCGGCATCGACCTCGACATTGTCGAAGAACAGCGTGAACTGCTTCTCGGGTGCGGTGATCTCTACCGGCAGGACCTGCATGTCGAGGCCGGGCGTGTCGGTGTCGACAACGAACAGCGATAGGCGGCCCCGCCCGGTGTCCGGGTCCACGCCGGACTTGGTGACGACCAGGATGGCCTCGCACTCATCGACGCCGGAGATGTAGTACTTCTGGCCGTTCAGACGGTAGACGTCGCCGTCCTTGGTGGCGGTCAGGCTCAGGTTGTGCGAGTTGGACCCGGCGTCGGGCTCGGTGATGGCGAAGGCCATCTTCAACTCGCCAGTGGCAAATCGGGGCAGCCACCGCTGCTTCTGGGCCTCGGTGCCGAACTTGGCGATGATGGTGGCACAGATAGCCGGGGACACCACGATCACGAGCAGCGGGCAACCAGCTGCGGCCAGCTCCTCGGCGACGGCGGCCAGCTCGGTGATGCCACCCCCGCCTCCGCCGTACTCCTCGGGGACGTTCACCCCCATGAAGCCTTGTTCGGCCACGGCGTTCCACAGCTCGTCCGTGCGCTCGTTGGCGCGAGCCTTTTCGGCGTAGTACTCGTGGCCGAACTTGGAGGCGATCGAACTGACCGCGTCACGCAGCATCTGGATCTCGTCGGATTGGGTGAAGTCCATGGATGCCTCCTGGCGAATGCCCGGCCGGGGCCGGTCCGGGTGGGTCCCGGTCGTGTCGGTCGTTGTGGTTCGGTCGTGACTGTTCGTCGTGTCAGGTGCGTGCAGCCGACCCGAGGGTCAGGACCCTCTGGTGTCTCAGATTAGGACGATTGCTCGAGCAGCCGGGTCGGAATCCAAACCGTCCGGCTGCGGAGGTATTCGCCGAGCCCCTTGGCCTGCGGATCGGGACGGGTGGAGGATGCCACACCCTCGCCCAGCAGGCCGATCACCACGAAGTTGAGCGACCGCAGGTTGGCGAACGCGTGGCGTTGGACGGCGAGGTCAGCGGCCTCGGGCAGGAGCTGACGGAAGCGATCCAGGGTCAGCTCGGCATCCAGCCAGGCCCAGGCGTCGTCAGATCGGGCCCACAGCCCGACGTTGGCGTTTCCGCCCTTATCGCCGGAACGGGCACCGATCAGGGTCCCGAGCGGCATCTGGATCCTCGGCTCGTCAACTGGCCTGTCGAGGGAGAGCAGGGGGCGGGGGGACTCCACTGCGTCGGGGGCCTCTGCCACCCCAGGCGAAAGGGAGGCGTCGCCACCCGAGTCGACCACCGTGGGGCCAGCGGTGGCCCGGTGGGCGTGGTGAGGGACGTCGACACGCGTCCCGTCGGCATGGACCACTGACGGCACCACCAGCTCGGCTGGAACAAGTGCTGGCCAGTAGACGCCGTAGGCCGTGGCCCCCGACGGTGGCGCGGTGAGGTTGAGTCCTGGGTAGCCGGCCAGTGCCAGCTCGGTGGCGGCCCCCGAGAATCGGCGGCCGACACGGTCGGCGTCGGTGTCCTTCACGATGATCCGCAGCTGTGCGGTGGCCTCGGCGTTCGTCGGCGCATCGGACTTATCGGACCGGATGAGGCGGGCGTCGAACTCGGTGAACTGGCCTGTCCCGCCCAAGGCCACCCCGAGTGATCGAACGGTCAGGTCGGCCTTGGCCTCGATGTCGAGCCCGGTCAGCACGAACGTCATGGAGTTGCGCCACCCGCCGAGGAGGTTCAGGCAGACCTTGACGTCGCGTGGGGCAGGCAGGCCCCGGGTGCCCGACAGCAGTACGCGGTCGTTGCCCTGGTCGGTGATCTCGATGGTCTCGAACCGGGCGACCACGTCGGTGTTCGCATAGTGGTGGCCACCGATCTCATAGAGGAGTTGAGCGGTGACGGTGCCGACGGATACCTCGCCGCCCGTGCCCGGGTGCTTGGTGATGACGGACGAGCCGTCGGACGCCACCTCGGCGATGGGGAAGCCGGGGTGCTCCATGCCCGGCACCTCGGTGAAGAAGGCGTAGTTGCCCCCGGTGACCTGCGGGCCGCACTCGATGACATGGCCGGCCACCACTGCGCCGGCGAGCTCATCCCAGTCCGTTTCGGTCCAGCCGTGGTGCCAGGCGGCAGGGCCCACCACCAGCGATGCGTCGGTGACACGAGGGCAGATGACCACATCGGCGCCGGACCCCAGCGCGTCCACGATGGGCCATGCGCCGAGGTAGGCGTTGGCCGACACCACGGTGCCTGGCGCCGTGTCCAGGGCGGCCCCGGTATCGAGGTGGGCCATGGGGTGTCCCTGGGACTGCAACTCGTCGAGGCGGGGGAGGAGGTCGTCCCCTTCGATGTGGGCCACTGACACCGACAGCCCGAGCCGGTCGGACAGGAGACGGATCTGGTCGGCCAGCCCGGCCGGATTGAGCCCGCCGGCGTTGGTCACCACCTTGATGCCGCGCTCCACGCAGGTGCCGAGCACGTCCTCCATCTGGGTGAGGAAGGTGTGGGCCCAGCCCCGAGTGGGGTCGCGCTGGTAGCCCTTCCACAAGATGAGCATCGTCAGCTCGGCCAGCCAGTCGCCGGTGAGAACGTCGATGGGGCCGCCGTCGACCATCTCTCGGGCGGCGGCCAGCCGATCGCCGTAGAAGCCCGAGCAGTTGGCGATGCGCAGTGGCGCGGTCACGACAGGGTGCCCGCCACTGCATCGGGGGCGCTGGGTTGGTCGGGGTCGCCATCTGCCTCCACCACCACGAGCACCCGACCGGTCTCGACCTGGTCGCCCTCGGACACGTCCACCTCGGACAAGGTGCCGGCGGTGCCGGCATGCACAGCGTGCTCCATCTTCATCGCCTCGAGGACGACGAGCACCTGGCCTGCCTCCACCCGGTCGCCGGCCGCTACCGCCACACGGACCACGCTGCCTGGCATGGGAGCGAGCGCGGCGCCGGCTGTCACCTGTTCGACAGCGATGGGGTGGCGGTCGACCTCGACCAGGCGGGAAGAACCGTCGGGGCCGTCGACGTAGGACACAGCCCCCACCCGCTGCACCAAGTAGTGGCGGGTGATGCCGTCCGTGGTCAGGTCGACCCGGTCGGACCGAACGCTGCCCGCCGTCAGGGCGAGCACGTCGCCGTCGAGGACCACGTCGTCCAAGGCCTGGCCGCGGCGACCCATCCGGTAGGCGACCTCATGGATATCGGTGCCGACGGTGAACGTGATCCGCTGGTGGTCGACGGTGTTGTTGCGCCACCCGGACGGCAGGGTGGACAGCGCCCGTGCCGCTGAATGCCGTGCCGACTGGCCCGCAAGTGCGGCGGCAACGAGGTGACGTCCGACGGCGGCAGAGTCGGCCAGGGGGGCGGCAAGCACGTCGAGGCCGTGGCGGTCGAGGAATCCCGTGTCGGTGGCGCCGGCACCGAACGCCTCGTGGCGCAAGGTGCGGACCAGCAGGTCGCGGTTGGTCGTCACTCCGTGGATACGGGACACGGCCAGGGCTCCGGCCAGGGCTGCGATCGCCTCGGAGCGGGTCGCAGCGTGCGCGATGACCTTGGCCATCATGGGGTCGTAGTGCGGGCTGACCACGCCACCGGGCTCGACTCCGGAGTCGAGCCGCACCCCGGGGCGGTCGGTCGGAACGGTGAACTCGTCGAGGTCCCCGGTCGACGGGAGCCATCCCAGTGCCGGGTCTTCGGCATACAGGCGGGCCTCTATGGCGTGGCCGACCGGGCCCCGGGCCACCGCAGCGTGCACCTCGTCGGGCAAGGCGAGCCCTCCGGCGATGAGGAGCTGCAGGCG
>CAININ010000373.1 GCA_903849265.1 uncultured Acidimicrobiaceae bacterium | reverse complement strand
TTGCGGAACGTTGGGCGCAAGCTCGACCCCGAGACAGCCAACACACTCGATGTCTGGGACACAAGGCTTGCGGAGGCGGGAACGCGGCTGGTCGAGGCGCGTGAGGGCCTCGTCGGACAACTGGCACCGTTGGCGGCCGAGCATTACTCCCGTCTGGCGGGAGCGACGACTGACGTGGGAATGCACTACCTCCGATCATGGGCAGGTGGTCTCCTCGATGCCCTCAGCGAAGCCCGGGCCAAGGATCTGCAACGGGGAGTGTCCACGGTCGGGCCGCACCGAGACGAACTCGAACTGACACTGTCGGGCCTGCCGGCACGAACGCACGCCTCCCAAGGTGAACAGCGGTCGCTGGCCCTCGCCCTGCAGTTGGCTGCTCATCAGTTAGCGACCGACCGCCTCGGTACGGCTCCCGTCTTACTCCTCGACGATGTGTTCTCCGAACTGGACCCACGGCGATCTCGAGCACTGCTGGCGGGGCTTCCCCCAGGACAGGCCATGCTCACCACCGCCCAGCCTGCTCCACCGGAGGTGACGGCGGCCAAGATTTACGCCATGGTGCAAGGAGGCCATGCGGTGGCCGCGGAAGGGACGCTGTGAGCCCCGAACCCCCGCACCGCCGGAACTCCGAACCAAGACCCCTCGACGGGTCTCTGGATGCCCTCTCCAAGCGGTTCGGGATCGAGGGAGCGCACGGCCTCGGCCGACTCTTCTCTGGGTGGCCGGAGATCGTCGGTGCGGCGATGGCCGAGCACGTCCAGCCGGTCCGGATCGATGCAGATGCGTTGGTAGTGACCGTGGATCACCCGGCCTGGGCCACCCAGGTCCGCCGGTTGGGGGACACACTGCTCGACCGGGCAGCCTCCTATGCCGGGGTGGAACGACCCACGCGCCTCGATGTCCGGGTCCAACGCTGACCCCTGGAGCAGAGGGGCTGACCATCGGCCCAGGGTGATACACCGGGGGGCTACAATGCGGTACTGGAATCAGGGTAGATCCGAGGGTCCGAACGTGCGGTGAGCACGACCGGAATTCCATCGGGGCGCTGATCCCCTCTCACTCGATCACTGCGAAAGGGCGCGCCTGTGGCGCTTGACAAGAAGGGCGCCGACGGCGACAGCAAGGCGACCTACAACGCTTCCGACATCACGGTCCTGGAAGGCTTGGACCCCGTCCGCAAACGGCCTGGGATGTACATCGGGTCGACTGGTCCGACCGGCCTGCACCACTTGGTCTGGGAGATCGTCGACAACGCCGTCGACGAGGCCATGGCCGGCCACTGCGACCGCATCGAAGTGACCCTTCTGGCTGACGGCGGGGTGAAAGTGACGGATAACGGGCGCGGCATTCCCACCGGCATCCACCCGAAATACAAGGACAAGACGGCTGCTGAGGTCGTCTACACCGTCCTCCATGCCGGCGGTAAGTTCGGTGAAGGTGGCGGGTACAAGGTGTCCGGTGGCCTCCACGGCGTGGGCAGTTCAGTGGTCAACGCCCTTTCGACGCGGTTGATCCTCGAGATCGACCGCGACGGCGACCACCACGTGATGGAGTTCGCAGACGGAGGCAAGCCGACCGGCAAGCTCGACATCACCGGCCCGTCCCCGAAGGGCCGCACCGGGACGACGGTGTCGTTCTGGCCCGATGCATCGATCTTCGAGGAGATCGAGTTCCGGGCGCAGACCGTCGTGGAGCGCCTCCAGGTCATGGCGTTCTTGAACAAGGGCCTCGAGATCCATTTCGAGGACGATCGGCCCGACGCCAAGCCGCCGCAGACGTTCCAGTACAAAGACGGCATCGTCGACTACGTGCGCCACCTCAATGCCGCCAAAGAGGCGCTCTTCCGCAAGGTCTGCTACTTCGAGCAGAAGGAGGAGACGATGGAGGTGGATATCGCCCTCCAGTGGAACGCCGGCTTCTACGAGAGCATCCACTCGTTCGCCAACGGCATCTCGACGATCGACGGCGGCATGCACGAGGAGGGGTTCAAGAAATCCCTCACCAATGTGGCCAATAAGTACGCACGGGCCAAGGGAACCCTCAAGGAGAAGGACGACAACCTTCTCGGTGAGGACATCCGTGAAGGCATCACCGCCATCATCTCCGTCCGACTCCAGGATCCTCAGTTCGAAGGACAGACCAAGGGCAATCTGGGCAACGTGCCGGTTCGGTCGCTGGTAGAGCGGGCGACG
>CAININ010000372.1 GCA_903849265.1 uncultured Acidimicrobiaceae bacterium | reverse complement strand
TCCATGCCCTCCGAACCCCGTGACTTCGACATCGTGCTTCTAGGAGCGACCGGGTTCACCGGTGAGCTGATCGCCGCGCACCTCGCATCCGAGGCGCCGTCGTCGGCCCGGATCGCCCTCGCCGGCCGCAACATCGCCAAACTCGAAGCGGTCCGGACGCGAGTCGGGTCGGACCACGCCCTCGTCGAGGTCGACGCGACCGACGCATCGGCCCTGCGCCAGCTGACGGAGCGATCCCGGGTCCTCATCACGACGGTCGGCCCGTACATCCTTCATGGCGATCCGGTGGTTGCCGCCTGTGCAGACACGGGCACCGACTACCTCGACCTCACAGGCGAGCCCGAGTTCGCCGACCTCACCTATCTGAAGCACCAGACCCGAGCCGTCCAGACCGGTGCCCGCCTGATTCACGCCTGCGGGTTCGACTCGGTGCCGCACGACCTCGGCGCCCAGTTCACCGTCGATCAACTGCCCGAAGGGGTCCCGTTGTCCGTGCGGGGCTATGTGCGGATGCAGGGCACCTTTTCTGGCGGCACGGCCGCTTCTGCCCTCGAGATCATGGGGCGCATGCGCCAGGGGCGGACCACCCAGGAGATCCGACGTCAGGTCGAGCCAGAGCCCGAGGGCCGCTCGGTCCAGGTGGTGACCGGCAAGGTCGGAAAGGACGCCGACACCGGGTGGTGGGTCGCCCCTATGCCAACCATCGACCCCCTGATCGTCGCCGAGTCCGCCCGCCAACTCCCCCGCTACGGGCCCGACTTCAGCTACTCCCACAGCCTGGCCGTCGAACGCCCGGTCGATCTCGCGGTGATGGCGGGCGGTATCGGCGTGCTGTTCGCCGCAGCCCAGATCCCGGCAGCCCGTCGTGCGCTCGCCCGGTTCCGGCCGTCGGGCAGCGGTCCTACCCAGGCCCAGCGCGATGCCGCGTGGTTCAAGGTCCGGTTCATCGGCGAAGGCGGCGGCAAGCGAGTGGTGACCGAAGTGGCCGGTGGCGACCCCGGATACACCGAGACATCCAAGATGATCGGGGAAGCCGCGCTGTGCCTGGCCTTCGACGATCTCCCCGTCACCGCCGGGCAGGTGACCACGGCATCGGCCATGGGACCGGCCCTGCGAACCCGCCTGCAGGCCAACGGCATGACGTTTTCCGTCCTCGACTGACGACGAGGATTCTGACCCGGTCGGCCGCTGGCAGGACGGCGTTGACTACGGTGCACAGTGATGAGCGAGATCCCACCGGTCCCCCACGAAGACGGTAGTTCCGCAGCCTTCGGTCCAGACCACATGCCCGATTGGTGGGCTACCGGATCGCCGGGACACGAGCGCGACGACCGCGTCGCCTGGGGGATCCCCGCGGAAACCGAGCCACGGTGGCCCGCAGGCCTCGCCGTGCTCGCCGCCATCGGGCTCCAAGTCGTCCTCCCGGAAACGGTGATCAGCGGGCTCGGTCCGCGATGGCTCATTCCCGTGCTCGAGGCCTTGCTGCTGATGGTTCTGATCTTCGTCAACCCGCACCGGCCCGACCGCAAGGATTCGGCCTTGCGTTTGCTGTCGCTCGGACTCATCGCACTGATCACCGCGGCCAACATGATCGCCTTGGGCGAACTCATCCGGGCGCTGCTGGCGCACAGCACTGCAGAAGGGCGGTCCCTGGTCTTTGCCTCCGTCCCGATCTGGCTGACGAACGTGATCGTGTTCGGGCTCTGGTACTGGGAGCTCGACCGGGGCGGGGTGACTGCACGGCTCCAGCCCAAGCACCGCCAGCCCGACTTCCTCTTTCCGCAGATGGGGATTCCCGGTTCATCGCCTGGATGGACGCCGAAATTCGTCGACTACTTCTACACGTCGTTCACCAACGCCACGGCGTTCAGTCCCACAGACACGATGCCGTTGACCGGCTGGGCCAAGTTGTTGATGATGATCCAGTCGCTGGCCTCGTTGCTAACCGTCGCCCTCGTGATCTCCCGGGCCGTCAACATCTTGAAGTGAGGTCGGTGGTCAGGCCTGACGCGCCACCTGGCCCTGCATCTCCTCGAGCATCCATGCCGGATACGGCGAGTCATACGGGGTG
>CAININ010000371.1 GCA_903849265.1 uncultured Acidimicrobiaceae bacterium | reverse complement strand
TGCACCTCAATGCGCCGATCGTCGGCATGGCGTCTGGCCCCGATGCTGGCGGATACCGACTGGTGGCGAAGGATGGAGGGGTGTTCTACTTCGGCTCGGCACCGTTCGAAGGATCGGCGGGAGGCTTGTCCCTGGTGCGGCCCATCGTCGGCATGGCCACACCGCCGTCCGTTGCAGGTTCCGGCTACTGGTTGGTGGCCTCGGACGGCGGCATCTTCGCCTTCGGCGCTGCCGGATACCACGGCTCCATGGGCGGCCAGTCGTTGAACCGGCCCGTGGTGGGGATGGCCTCCACCGCATCGGGGGCCGGCTATTGGTTGACGGCCTCCGACGGCGGGATCTTCGCCTTCGGGGACGCCGCCTTCGAGGGATCGACCGGCGGCTTCCCCTTGAACGCCCCGGTGGTGGGCATCGCCGATGGGCCCACGCCGACCTGACACACCGCCTGGCCTTCCGCACGACCCGCGGGTGGTCCGAGGGCCAGGATGCGGCGCCGTGGCGCACGGAAAGTAGAATCCGTTCTACATTCAGTGCGCCACCGGCATCACGTGGTCGGCACATCAGCATCGCAGCGCTCCGGCGCACGAGGGGGATCGGCACTGCACGCCGGCCCCGAAGGGAGCAGCACCATGATCGAGACCGAGCACCTGAGCTTCGAGGTCGTCGGCACTACCGCCATCGTGACGATGAACCGCCCAGAGGCGAAGAACTCGCTGTCGGGGCCGATGCTGGTCGGTATGGTCGATGCCTGGAACGAGATCGACTCCAACGACGACATCCGATGCGCCATCCTGACCGGCGCGGGCGGGACGTTCTGCTCGGGCATGGACCTGAAGTCGATGTCCGGTCCGGGCAACGAGGAGGTGTCGGCCCGGATGGCCGAGGACCCGGACCTGCACTGGAAGGCGCTGCTCCGTCACTACCAGCTGCGCAAGCCGCTGATCGCGGCGGTGGAGGGCTACGCAGTGGCGGGCGGCACAGAGATCCTCCAGGGGACCGACATCCGGGTGGCTGGCGAGAGTGCCACCTTCGGCTTGTTCGAAGCCAAGAGGGGCCTCTATCCGCTCGGGGGCTCGGCGGTCCGCCTGGTCCGCCAGATCCCCTACACGGTGGCCATGGATCTACTCCTGACCGCCCGGCGCATGGGCGCCCCAGAGGCCAAAGAGGTCGGTCTGATCGGCTACGTGGTGCCTGACGGCACCGCCCTGGAAAAGGCCCTCGAAATCGCTGCCGTCATTGGGGCCAACGGCCCGTTGGCCGTGGAGGCCATCAAAACCTCGCTGCGGGTCACCGACGGGATGTCCGAGGCCGACGCACTGGCCGCCGACCTGGAGATCGGCTGGCCCATCTTCAGCTCCGAGGACGCCGCCGAAGGCATGCTGGCCTTTGCCGAAAAGCGCTCCCCGGAATACAAACGCAAGTGAGCAGCCTCGCAGGGGGGGGACGCCCGATCTCGTTCCCGGACGACCACCCGGACACCGCTCGGCTGCGTCTCGCCGAGGCCCTTCGGCCCATCATCACCATGACGGTTTCGGGTACGCCGGACGACGACGCCATGCTGGCCGCAGCCGATGCAGTGGAGCAGCTCGGCGCCGAGCTTGCCGCCCGAGCCGGAACGGACCGCCGCATCCGCCAGCCGCCTGATGCAGATCGGCCATCGGTCGAGTACTTCCCGACCAGCCCGATCGCCGGGATCCTCAACCCGATCGCCCCGCCTGTTCGGCTCGAGGTGGTCCCTGGCGATAACGGCGGGGTGTCAGAGATCCGAGCGACGGCATGGTTCGACTATCCCTACGAGGGACCGCCGAGCTGTGTGCACGGAGGGGTGATCGCCGCCACGTTCGACGAGATCCTGGGGGCGGCCAACATGGTGTCCGGGAACCCCGGAATGACGGGGACGCTGACGGTGCGCTACCGCAAGCCGACCCCGTTGCGGACCGATCTGCGCCTCGAAGCACGATTCTTGAGTCGCGACGGGCGCAAGATCCACACCTGGGCCGGGATGTACCACGGGGACGTGCTGACCGCCGAGGCCGACGGTCTCTTCATCGAAGTGATGCCTCGACAGATGCTGGCCATCGCCGAGCAGAACGCCAGCGGCCCGGACGATGGACTGCTGGAAGCCATGCGCCGGAGTGTTGATGCCATGGATCCAGTGGACCCCGGGACCGGGTCCGACTGACCGGCTGAGTGGTGAGGGCGCAGTGACGGTTCGGTGACGGACAGCTTCTTCGGGCACCTCGTCCGAGTCCGCGATGCCCTGGCCGACGACGCCGCGGCGATCGCTGCGGTCCATGTCGCTTCGTGGCGGGCCGCCTACGTGGGCCTGCTGCCCGACATCGTCCTCGACGGACTTTCAGTGGCGCAGCGGGCCCGGCACTGGCGACACGTCCTGGCGCCGGACTCCGGTGACCGAGTCGTGGTGGCCGAGAGCGACGGGCAGCTGCTGGGGTTCGCCCAGGTGGGCCCGGCCGCCGATGCCGACACCGGTCTGACGACCGGGCAGTTGGCCACCCTCTACGTGTGGCCGGAGGCTTGGGGGACGGGCGTGGGGACCCTGGTCCACGATGCCGGTCTTGACCGGCTAGCTGGCGACGGGTGCGACCGTGCAGTGCTGTGGATGCTCTCCACCAACGCCCGTGCCGCCCGGTTCTACGAACGGGAAGGCTGGCTCCGCGAGGAGAAGATCCGCGTGCAGCAGTTCGCCGGAGCGGTCGTCATCGACCACCGCTTCACCCGTGCCCTGCGCCCTGCTTGAGTGCACAGCCTGAACCGCACGGCCTGGTCCGGACGGGCCAACATGCTCCCGTCCGGTCCGGTGTGGCTAGATCTTCTCCCGGCCCTCCCAGTAGGGGTCGCGCAGCTTGCGCTTATAGAGCTTGCCGTTCGGGTCGCGGGGCATGGAGTCGGTGAAGTCGATCGACTTGGGCGTCTTGAACTTGGCCAGTCGAGTCGAGCAGTACTCGAGAATCTCTGCTCGGAGCTCGTCGGAGGGCTCGATGCCCTCGGCCGGCTCGATGACCGCCTTGATCTCCTCGCCCCAGTCCTCGTGGGGGATGCCGAACACGGCAGCGTCACCCACCTTGGGGAAGCCGAGGAGCACGTTCTCGATCTCGGCCGGGTAGATGTTGGCTCCGCCCGAGATGATCATGTCGATCTTGCGGTCCCTCAGGAACAGGTAGCCGTCTTCGTCGATGAGGCCGACGTCGCCGACCGTGAAGTACTTGCCGATGCGGTTGCTCTTGGTCTTCTTCTCGTCCTTGTGGTACTCGAAGTCACCGGTGTGCATCGACATGTAGACGGTGCCGATCACGTTGGGCTCCTCGACCTTGTTGTCGTCGTCGTCGAAGATGGCGATCTCCGAAATCGGCCATGCCTTCCCGACGGTGCCGGGCTTGGTCAGCCACTCCTGGGCGGTCACCAGCGTGCCGCCACCCTCGGACGCGGCGTAGTACTCGTCGATGGCATCGCCCCACCAGGCGATCATCTGGTGCTTGACGTCCACGGGGCACGGGGCCGCCGCATGGATCATGTGGCGCAACGACGTCACGTCGTAGTTGGCACGGGTCTCTTCGGGCAGCGCCAGGAGCCGGTGGAACTGCGTCGGGACCATATGCGAGGTGGTCACCTTGTACTCCGCAATGAGGCGGAGCATGTCCTCAGGAAGCCACTTGTCCATGATCACCAGGGTGTGGCCCAGGTGGATCGAGGCACCCGAGAAGCGCAGGACGGCCGTGTGATAGAGCGGCGAGCCCACGATGTGGACGTTGTCGTCCTGGGGCTGGATGTTGAACAGGAACAAGATGCCAGACTGGCTAAGTGCCGCCTCTTCGGGGGAGAGTCCGCTGAGGGGGCGGAAGACGCCCTTGGGGTTGCCCGTTGTTCCCGACGTGTAGTTCATGACGTCGCCGATGGTGCGGTTCTCGGGGTCCTTCGTCGGCTGGGAGTCACGCATCCGGGTGTAGGAGCCGAATCCCGGGATGTCGCCCACGGCGAAGCAGATGGAGGAGGCGAGCTCGGCCTCCTCGGCGGCGTCGAGGGCGATGTCGGCGAACCGCTCGTGGGCCACGAAGGCCTTGGCACCGGAGTCGGCCAGGATGTAGGCGACCTCGGTGCCGATGAGATGGTGGTTGATCGGCACCAGATACCAGCCCGCCTGCAGCGCGGCCAGGTAGAGCTCGAACATCTCGACCCCGTTGGGGAGGAGGGTGGCCACGACGTCACCGGGTTGGAGGTTGAGCCCACGCAGTCCGTGGACCACCTGATTTGCCCTGCCGAGGAGTTCGGCCGAAGTGAATTCGGTGCCGTCCGGCGCGACCAGCGCCAGGTGCTCCGGATGCTCGTGCGCCAGTGCCCAGAAGCCGAGATCGCCCATGTTGTCGCATTCCCCCGTGTCGTCGTAGCTGCGGATCCATCGGTCGGCGATGCTTCCGCTCCGGCCCCGCATCCGGTGTGCACCCGACGTGCGGGGACCGGAAGCGGGCTGCGGGGTGGCGCCGACCCGGTGGGGACGCTAGAACAGGTTCCAGTAGATGGTCAACCTCCCCGGTAGGCGGCGCACATCGTTCGCGACTTCGCCGGCCATGGGAAGGGTCGACCGTCAAGTCGCCACCGGTGCGACGTATGCGGGCGAGGTCCCGCGGCGCCAGGCCGGACATCGACGAGCACCCCACACGGACGAGCATTGAGGAGCACCACGTAATGACTGCATTTCTTGACGGCAAGGTCGTAGCGATCACCGGAGCGGGCGGAGGCATCGGACGGGCCGTGGCCCTGGCCGCTGCAGCCGAGGGCGCCAAGGTCGTCGTGGCCGACATCGGCGTGTCGATGGCCGGCGAAGACCCGAAGAGCGAGGTGGCCGATGCCCTCGTCGCCGAGATCGAGGCTGCCGGTGGTGAGGCAGTCGCCGTGGCCGAGAGCGTCACGACCCTGGCCGGCGGAGAGAAGATCGTGGGAGCCGGCGTCGAGCGCTGGGGCCGGATCGACGGCGTGGTGGCCGTGGCCGGCATCCTCCGCGAGCGGATGCTCTTCAACATGGCCGAGGACGAGTGGGACGCAGTCATCGAGACCCACCTGAAGGGACACTTCACGGTGTTCCGTGCGGCATCGGCGATCATGCGCAAGCAAGAAGGCGGCGGTTCGCTGGTCGCCTTCACCTCGGGAGCGTTCGCCGGCAGTGTGGCCCAGGCCAACTATGCAGCAGCCAAGGGCGGCATCGTGTCACTCGTGCGTTCGGCCGCAGCCGGGCTCAACCGCTACGGCATCACCGCCAACGCCATCGCCCCGGTGGCCCGGACTCGCATGTCGGCCAACGTCCCGATGGACCTCCTCGAGATGGGCGACCCTGAAGATGTGGCACCGATGGTGATCTACCTGCTGTCGGACAAGGCGAAGCACGTGACCGGTCAGGTCTACACCTCGGTCGGCCCCAAGATCGCCGTGTGGAGCC
>CAININ010000370.1 GCA_903849265.1 uncultured Acidimicrobiaceae bacterium | reverse complement strand
CGAGCGATCGTCCCGGGGTCCGCAACCACGTCCTGCTGGTCTGAAACGAGTTGATCTGACATGTCGACGCCTCGCTTCCCGTCGCCCACGGCCAAGGACCGAGACGACATCTCGCACCGGCACCCGAGAGGGGCCGTGCTGTCGTTTCCTGCTCTCCCTTTGACTGTAGGTGGAAGTGATGCAGAGTGATGCACTAACCTCTGCAACATGGTGAAACAACGGGCGGCTGTGCCGGCGCGTCAGCTCAGGATCGGTGAACTGGCGGAGCGCACAGGGGTGCCGACGGCCACGCTCCGATCGTGGGAGGCCAGGCATGGATTCCCCACACCGCTGCGGGTTGACGGCGGCCACCGCCGCTATGGCGACGAGCAGGTGGCACTGGTGGACGAGGTGGTGCGCCTGCGCACGTCGGGGCTCTCGGTTTCGGCGGCGATCGCACGGACCACAGAGGCGACGGTCGAGCGGCCCTCCTCGTTCTTCGCAGCCCTCCGTTCGGCCGACCAAGGGCTCCGGACCCACATCCTGGGGAAGCGGGCCCTGAGTGCGGTGACCTCCGCCATCGAGGACGAGTGCTTGGCCCAGGCCCGGCGGCCGGTGCTGATCGGGGCGTTCCAGCAGGCCCGGTTCTACCGGCAGTCCGAGGTCCGGTGGCACGAGCTCGACCGCACAGCAGAACGGACCGTGGTGTTCGCCGACTTCGAGGAAGACGGATGCGTCGAAGGGCAGCCACGAGAGATCGCCCTGGCCGCGGACTCACCCGTCCGCCGCGAATGGGTGCTGGTGTGCGACTCGCCGGGGTTCGCGGCATGCGTGGCCGGCTGGGAGCTGCCATCCGTGCCCGGCACGGCCGACAGTGACCGCCGGTTCGAGACGGTGTGGACCCTCGATCCGGTGGCGGTCCGAGAAGCGACGGGCGTCGGGATCGCCCTCGTGCGCGAGTCCGACCCCGAGCTGTCCAACACACTGGCCGCCTCGCTATCGGGAACCGCCGGGGCCGCGTCGCCGGACCTGCGACGGGCCACAGCGCTCTTCGGCCGCATCGTGGAGTATGCCCAGGCCGCTGCGGGCAGTCAGGCGCTGGCCTCGTGAGCAGCACGCCGATGGGCCGCGCCGTGACCATATGCGGCGGCTCGGGAACGTCGAACACGAGAGGTGGTGCATATGGCTACGCGTGATCTTGGCGACGCCGTGGTGGCGGTGGTGGGTGGTGCCGGAGGACTCGGCGCTCCGATCGGAGCCCTTCTGAGGGCCCGCGGCGCCCATGTGGTCCTGGCTGGGCCGCACCGCGAACGACTCGAGCAGAGTGCCCTCACCCCTGATGGGCTGGTCGTCGAGCTCGACGTGCGCGACCCCCGAGCGGGCGACGTGCTGGTAGCCGCCGTATCGGCGCGCTACGGGCGGCTCGACGGCGTGGTGGATGCAGCCGGCGTCGTGGCATTCGGCACTCTGGCCGACACGCCGGACGAGGTCATCGAGGAGCTCTTCTTGACCAACGTGATGGGGCCGCTCTGGCTGGCCAAGCGGGTCACCCCGCTGCTGGCCGAGTCACGCGGGTTCCTCGTGCTGATCAGCGCCGTCCTGGCCGAGCAGCCCCTGGCAGGCATGGCGGCCTACGGAGCGTCGAAGGCAGCGCTGAGTTCGGCCAGTCGGTCACTGGCCCGCGAACTGCGCCGCCAGGGGATCGCCGTGACCGACGCCAGGCCGCCGCACACCGAGACGGGGCTGGCATCACGGGCGATCGCCGGCTCGCCGCCGCGCCTACCGGTCGGTCTCGACCCTGGGCTGGTGGCCGAGCGGATCATCCGAGCGATCGAGGCTGGCGAACTCGAGCTCTCCTCGGACCAGTTCGAGATGCCGGAGGAGCCAGATGACGTCCCCGGACCCGGCCCGTCCGGATCCGGCCCGGGCGCCCGCGGGTAGCGCCAGATGGCGGAGTCATCACGGTCGACCCTGATCTACGACGGCGAGTGCGGCTCGTGCCGGACGTCGGCCAGCTGGGTGTGCCGGCGTTGGTCGGGTCTAGGCGCACCTGACGCGATCCCATGGCAGTGCCTGTCTCCCGAGCACACGGCGGAGCTGCAACTTGGTGCCGACTACTTCGCCCGCTCGGCATGGTGGCCCGGCCCCGACGGGTGCCTTGCCGGCCCCGATGGAATGCACCCATGACCGGCCGAACGATCTGGGTCCTGGGCGACCAGTTGGACCGGTCGATCGGTCCGCTGTCGGGCGCCGACTCGACCGACACGATCCTGATGGTCGAGTCGGCCGAACATCTGGCCCGGCGCCCCTGGCACCGTCAGCGCGTCCACCTCATCGTGGCCGGCATGCGCCGACTGGCCGGCGAACTTCGCTCCGACGGGTTCGACGTGGACTACCGAAAGGCCGCCACCTACGAGGACGGGCTGGCCGACCATCGCCGGATGCGAGCGCCTGACCGTATCGTGGCCATGGCGCCTTCGAGTTTCGGGGGTCGAGCGCTGTTCGTCCGACTCGGAGTCGAGCTGACCGCTGACGAGCGCTTCCTGACCGACCCGGACGCGTTCGCCGCGCTGTTCGACGGCAAGGCGCGGCTGACCATGGAGGTCTTCTACCGCTGGCAGCGCCGCCGGCTCGGCTATCTGATGGATGGCGACCAGCCGGCGACCGGACGATGGAACTACGACGAGGAGAACCGCCAGTCCCTCCCCAAGGGCGGCGTCGACTTTCCGGAACCGATGGTCGATGCACTCGACGAGATCGATGCCGCCGTGCTTCACGACCTTCCGTCCACCACGGTCGGGGCCGAACCCATCGGCGTGTGGCCGACGTCCCGGGCCGCCGCCCTGGCCCGGCTGCGTCATGCCATCGACGAGGTGCTGCCCAGATTCGGACCGTACGAGGACGCCATGACCACCACCAGCTGGCACTTGGCGCACACCCTGCTCAGCCCGGCCCTCAACGTCGGGCTCCTCCATCCCCGGGAGGTGGCCGATGCCATCGACGAGGCGTGGCGGGCGGGAAAGGTGCCGATCGCCAGCGCCGAGGGGCTGCTGCGTCAGGTGATCGGATGGCGCGAGTTCGTCTGGTGCCTCTACTGGCACGAGGGGCCGTCGTACATCGATCGCAACGAGCTCGATGCCCGCCGCCCGCTGCCTCCTGTCTTCGTCACCGGACGCACCGACATGGCCTGTGTCTCTCATGTGCTCGCCGATGTCGACACCTACGGCTGGACCCATCACATCCCCAGGCTCATGATCCTCGGGAACCTGGCGTTGCTGGCCGGTGTCGAGCCCCGCTCGCTCCTCGAGTGGATGTGGGAGCGGTTCGTTGACGGAGCCGAGTGGGTCATGGTTCCCAACGTCATCGGCATGGCGCTCCATGCCGACGGCGGTCGCATGGCCACCAAGCCGTATGCCGCGGGTGGCGCATACATAGATCGGATGAGTGACTTCTGTTCTGGGTGCCGCTACGACCGCAAGCAGCGGACAGGGGAGCGGGCCTGTCCGTTCACCACGCTCTACTGGGACTTCCTGGCTCGGCACACGGACAGACTCGCCGGCAACCACCGGATGTCTCGCCAGGTTGCCGCGTCACGGGCACTGGTCGACCTTCCCGAGGTGCGGAGCAGAGCCGCTGTCGTACTCGAGCAGCTCGACGCCGGAACTCTCTGATCTCCCGGCGACAGTGTGGATGCCAGCCTGGCTCGGCCGGCGAGGGACGATAGGGCCCATGCCCGAGCTGCCCGAGGTCGAGACCATCCGCCGACAGCTCGAGCCGGTCCTGGTGGGCCAGACGGTCGAGCGTGTCGATGTGCTGTGGCACAAGAGCCTGGTCTTCCAAGGGGTGGGAACGGCTCCGCTGGTTGGGCGCCGGGTCGAGGCAGTGGGTCGGCGGGGCAAGATGCTGATCTTCTCCCTCGACGGGGACCTGAGCGTGCTGGCGCACCTGCGGATGACCGGACAGTTGGTCTGGTCGGACGGAGGGGGAACCGGTGGGCGCGACGTCGCCACGCGGGTGGTGATCTGGTTCGAGGGTGGGGGTGTGCTGCTCTTCAACGACCAGCGCAAGTTCGGCTCCTTGGTGGTGCTGGCCACCGATCAGGTAGGGGCAGAGGGGCTGTTGGCCCGGATGGGCCCCGAGCCGCTCGCTGACATGTTCGATGCGGATGCACTCGGGGCAGGCCTGTCTCGGCGTCCCCGCAGTACGGTCAAGGCAGCGCTGCTGGACCAGACGGTGGTGGCAGGAGTGGGCAACATCTACGCCGACGAGGTGCTGTGGGCAGCACGAGTCCATCCGGAAAGCACGACCAGCGCACTTGGCGCCGTGCAGCTCGAAGCGATCGTACGAGGACTGGTCGAGGTGTTGACGACGAGCCTGGAGCGTGGCGGTGCCACCATGCGCAACTACGTGGACGCCGCTGGCAATCGTGGGACCTACCTGGACGTGGCCCACGTGTTCGGCCGCACGGGCCAGCCGTGCGGGCGCTGCGGGGCTGCAATCGCCAAGATCCGAGTTGCTGGACGGGGCACGCATGTCTGTACCGGATGCCAGGTCCTCTTCACCTGACGCTCGTCGATGGACCACGCATGCACGGACGAAGGATCGGCGTGCCCTGGTTGCGGCCGGGACGACCTCGACGGTGTCGCGCAGCCGGGACCCTCAGCTGGGTTCACTTGCACAACACCGAGCGTCTTCACTGCCAGCTCGATGACGTTCCGCCGGCCGACTTCTAGGCGGTCTGCGATGCAATGTCGAGCGGAACCCCGATGGTTGGAATCCCAGCCCCAGAGTCTCCGCCAGACCCAGTGCGGTTCAGCACCTCTGCAGCCCCGTGCCTGTGGCCAGGGGATCCGCGACAGCGCCTAGTCGGGGGAGCTGGTCTCTACCGCCTGATCGTTCGAGAGTGCTGGCAACCTTCCCACTAGAGACTGCAGGAGCAGCGTTGCGTCCCCCACGGCTTGCGGTGTGAATATTTCAGGTTGATACGGGGCAGTGTTCACCTGGGCCTGCAAGAAGGACATCAGCAGCACGAACAGCGCATCCTTGACTCGTTCGTCTGCGTCCTGCGGCACTCCGCTGCGCTCGAAGGTGAGTTGTCGTAGCCGATCGAGGAACTCACCGCTGACCGCCAGCGATGCAGGGCTGATGCCCGACATGTAGAGCCAGGATGCGTATCGGCCATAGGTCCTTGAAATCTCAAGTGGCGTCATCGCTTCCCCCGCCCCTTTGGCGAGATCGTCGACAATGCCTTGTTCTAGTACTCGAAGCGCAGCCACGAAGAGGTCATCGAGAGTCGAAAAGCAACGAAAGATGGTCTTGGGGTCCATGTCGGCCTGTTGTGCGATGCGCCGTGCAGTGATCTCCGGGAGCGGGATGGTCTGCACCAGGCAAAGCACGCTCTGGATCAGCACCTCTTTGGCCTCCGCCAAGGGGACCGGCTTCCTGCGTGCTGTAGGGGATGAATCCATCACATTCCTTCGCCGGCCACACGCACCGGTGTGGGCGCCGCAGCCCAGCCGTTTGGTAGTTGCGTCCTCGGCGGCCCGAGGGCGGATGCACTGCGACCCCGACGTTGGGTCCGGCCGTGCAGGTCGCACGTTATGCCGTAGTTGTAGCCGATCAGGGGTGAGGCGAGGGGCATGGTGGACCAGTCGAGGACGTCGGAGCGCACACTGACCACTGGGTCGACCTCGAGCTGTCGACCCGTCGGCCGGCTGCGTACGTGGCGAAGCGGCATTTTTATTGACACGTGCCAGTAAACTATGTCACCTTAGATGACTACTTGGCCCACGGACAGGAGAAGCGGTTTCATGATGAGACGGATGCAGACAGTTGGAGCGATGGCGGGGTCCATCGCACTTATCGCCGGGTTGGCTGCGTGCGGATCTTCCGCCGCCAGCACGGCGACCACCTCGTCGACAACGAGATCATCGTCCTGGGACGGCAACGGCGCACCGTCCTACCTCGTGACCCCGGGCACCGGAACATCGCTTACGGCGCCGGCGCAAAACACCAGCTTCGTGTGCAGCACGCCGATTCCGACCCCGACCGGCCTCGTTCCGTTCCCAGGCGTACTGACCGCCGGAACCGCACCGTGGGTGTCGGGCAACAAGGTGAACCTGTCTCAGGTACCCGCCGTGCCTGGTTCGATCCACATGGCGAGCGTGTTCAAGGTCACCACGACAGACACCACCCGCACCTTTACGGGTAACGGGATCCCGAGCACCCCGGTGGGAACGTTCCCCATCCCGAGTAACTCGGCTGCATACAAGTACTACGCAGCATTGCCAGCGGTCGGCTATGCCAATGCTGCCGAGATCCCAATTCAGCCGTACGACCTCAGCGTCTCCGTTCCGGTGCACCCGGTGGTCAATGCCACGCCGACGTGCATCCCTGCACTCCCCACCGGTGTCACCCTGACCGGTGCGGTGTGGCACTTGGAGATGGCCGCGGACAGCCAGGGCCACCTCTACAGCCCTGACTCCGTCCTTCCCCTCGACACCTGCCAGGGGCACCCTTACATGGGCCAGTACCACTACCACGGCTACTCGTGGAAGTGCTTCCCGAAGGCATTGCAGGGAACTGCTGGGAAGCAGTCGCCACTCATGGGGTACGCCATTGATGGGTTCGGCGTCTACGGACCCCGCGGAGCCGACGGCAAGGTCATCACCAATGCCCAGCTCGATGAGTGTCATGGCATGGTCAGCAAGGTCATGTTCAATGGGAAGTCCCAGTCGATCTATCACTACGTGCTGAACAACGAGTACCCGTACTCCATCGGCTGCTTCCGTGGCACGCCTACGCAGTTGTCGTCGGCGATGCAGATGACCGGCCCGGCGCCGTCATCATCGTCATCCACCACGACGACCATGCCGGCAGCCATGCCGGGCATGTAGGACTGGCATTTCCCAGGTGGTCGAATTCAGTCCAAACTCCGAAACGTTTCGAGCGGATCGGACGGGGGTCTTTCGCTCCATGCGCGATGAGGCTCCCGTCTATCGCTCGCCCGACGGAGCGTTCGTGGCGCTGTCTCGCTATGACGATGTCATTGCCGCGGCACTCGATTGGGAGACGTTCTCCTCGGCGCTGTTAGGTCAGCATCCTCCGTTGGAGATCCTGAACCTCTTCGATCCGCCCACACATATCGATCTGAGAGAACACCTCTCACGCGCCTACTCGCCGCAGCGAATTCTTGCGCTCGAGCCCGAGATTCGAAGGATCGCTCGGTCGCTCCTCGACGAGTTGAAATCCAGCAGTTCGGGTGACTTCATTGCGCAGTTCATGCGCCCGCTCACAACACGGGTCATGGGGACGTTGCTGGGTCTTTCGGATGCACAGGCCACCACCTGCCAGACCCTCACCGATGCCGCACTGTCTACGGGAGCGGACGTGAATCAGTTTGCTCCGTTGATACAGGAGCTGGTTGCTGATCACCGGGCTACTCCGAAGGACGACTTGCTGTCCGCGTTGCTGAGCCTTGGGAACGACGGTGGCGAAGCACTTTCCGAGAGTGCAGTGCTTGGATTCTGTTTCGGAATCATCGTGGGAAACAACTGCACGGCGATGAACTCGATCGCCAACGGCATCGGTCTCTTGGCCGACCATCCCGAGCAGTGGCGGGCGCTGGCCGGGGATCCCTCGCTCATCCCTCGAGCGTTCGAAGAGATGATGCGCTGCGCACCCCCAACGCACAGCAGCCAACGCGTGACCACCAAAGAAATCGAATTGCACGGGGTTACGGTTCCAGCCGGTACTTCCGTTGTGTTGCTGTGGGGTGCGGCAAGCCTGGATGAACGAACATTCGAAGATCCCGATCGCTTCGATATTCATCGCCAGGGCGAGCATCACTTGGCACTGGGGTGGGGAACGCACCTCTGCATCGGAGATGCGCTAGCGCGACTAGAAGCACGAGTGGTGTTCGAAGAGCTCTCGGTGGCGTTCCCTCAGGTAGCTGTCATAGGTACGCCGGAGCGAATCCCGTCCGCATGGCAGTGGGGTTTTGAGGCGCTCAACCTTGAGTCCGTGGCCAAGCTGTAGTTCGCGCTGGTTGCCACCCGGGTGGCCGAGGCCGTCGAGGTGCAGCCACCCGATGACCCGCGGGCTCGGCACGTGCTCATCGATGCCCATCGGTACCTGCTCGACCACGGTGGTGCCGTCGGCTTCCGGGAGAAGGGGTGGCTCCGCCACGATTTGGAGCGCCGCGTAGCCGAGTGGGGGTGATGGTCAGCATTCAGCCCAGCGGCCTCTACGGCGCTACAGGATGCGCCAACACCGCTGCCTGTCAGGCATGCAACGGGAGTCGGCATCGCAGTCCGGGGTAGCCGGCGAATCACCGATCGCAGCTGATCCGCGTGGCTTCGTGCTCGGTCCTGGATACTCATGCTCCGCCCCGGACCGCATGCTGAGTTCGCGGAAGGCGAAGGCGAAGGCGAGGCTGAGGCGAAGGCGAGTCCGAGGCAGACCTTTCCGCAGCAATGAAGCAACGGCGTGGTTCACTCGACTCGTGACGGCTCAGTCGAAACGATATGCACTCGTCGTCTCCCCGACTACCCGACGTCAACTGGCGGAGAAACTCCCTGAAGCCGTTGCCATTGCGGCCCATGAATTCATCATCGGGCCGCTCCTGGACAATCCATATCGCGTCGGAACACGCCTACGCGCTCCCCTCGACGACCGCCACAGTGCCAGGCGAAGGACGTATCGGGTGATCTATCGAATCGATGACGAGCGACGCACCGTGAGCGTCCTCGACGTTGCCCATCGCCGGCTGAAGGCAATCAGGTGAGACTAGATCTGATACCATAGAGAGATGGAAGCAGCTGTGACACTCCGCCAAGCACGAGAGGCGTCGACGTTGAGCCGCCGTGCTCTTGCTTTGCGTGCTGGCACCTCGGCCGCCACACTTGCTGCCTACGAGTCGGGGCGCGTGATCCCGTCCGTGGCGGTGTTCGCGCGGATCATCGAGTCGGCCGGATTCACTCCGACGATCGCTCTCTCGCCTGCATCTTGGGATGAGGGTGTGCGTGCTCAGGAACTCGAAGCCTTGCTCTATCTGGCCGATGAGTTCGAGTGGGCCGACCGGGGATCGCTGCGCTATCCGATCCTGACCGAGGCCCAAACACGGCGATGAAGCTCGTCGATGCCATCGTCTCCCTTCATGAGAGTCTGGAAGAAGCAGGCCTTCCTCATGCGTTCGGCGGAGCGCTCGCCCTTGCATGGTGCACCGGTGAGCCGAGAGCGACCGCCGACATCGACCTCAACAT
>CAININ010000369.1 GCA_903849265.1 uncultured Acidimicrobiaceae bacterium | reverse complement strand
GCTGAGCGGTCCCGACTGCTGGTGACCGCAGCCGAGCTCCTCGAGGGCGAGGTGCCCGACATCGCCCATGTGGTGACCACGGAGATGGGCAAGCCGTTCGCCCAGGCCAAGGGCGAGGTGTCCAAGTGCGCGAGCGGCTTCCGGTGGTTCGCCGAGCACGCCGAGGCGATGCTCGAGGACAACGAGGTGGCGGTCGATGCCTCGCTCGCCCTGGTCACCTATCAGCCGATCGGCGCCGTGCTGGCCATCATGCCGTGGAACTTCCCGCTGTGGCAGGTGGCCCGGTTCATCGCCCCGGCCGTCATGGTCGGAAATGTGGGCCTGCTCAAGCACGCCCCGAGCGTGCCTCGCACCGCCCTGCTCCTCGAAGACCTCTTTCGTCGGGCTGGCGCTCCTGATGGCCTGCTGCAGGCGCTGCTCATCGGCACCCACCAGGTCCCGGCGATCATCGCCGACGATCGGGTGGCCGCCGTGACCCTCACTGGAAGTGTGGGCGCCGGACGAGCCGTCGCCGCCCAAGCCGGCGCGGCCGGCAAGAAGGTCGTCCTCGAGCTCGGGGGGAGCGACCCCTTTATCGTGCTCCCGTCGGCTGACCTCGACCGTGCGGTGCCCGTCGCTGTCCAGGCTCGGGTACAGAACAACGGACAGTCGTGCATCGCCGCCAAGCGGTTCATCGTCCATGCCGATGTGGCCGAGGAGTTCACCGAGCGGTTCGTGGCCTCCATGGCTGCCCTGTCGGTGGGCGACCCTTTCGACCCGGCTACCGAGGTCGGGCCCCTCATCAACTCTGCCGCCGTGGACGGTATCGAGGCCCAGGTCGAGGACGCCCGCTCCAAGGGGGCGACGATCCTGTGCGGCGGCACCCGGGTGGTCGGCCCCGCCGGGCCGGAGCATCCGGGCTGCTTTTATGCCCCGACAGTCATCACCGACATCGCGCCCGGGATGCGGGTGGCGACCGAAGAGGTGTTCGGTCCTGTGGCCCTCCTCTACACCGTGACTGATGCCGATGCAGCCCTGGCCCTGGCCAACGACACCGAGTTCGGCCTGGGCTCGAGTGTGTGGACGATGGACCCGGACGAGCAGCAGCAGTTCTGCGCCGGCATCCAAGCGGGCCAGGTCTTCGTCAACGGGATGACGGCATCGATGCCGCAGCTTCCCTTCGGCGGGATCAAGAGCTCGGGCATCGGCCGCGAGCTGGGCACCTTCGGCCTCCACGAGTTCTGCAACGTGAAGTCGGTCTGGATCGCCTGATGGTTCACCGGGCTGCCCGATGACCGGGCCCCGGGCCTACGTCGACCATGCCGCCACCACGCCGCTGCGGCCTGAGGCGCTCGAGGCGATGCTGCCCTTCCTGACTCAAGACTTCGCCAACCCGTCGGGCGCCCACGCCGAGTCGCGCATCGCTCGCGTGGCACTCGACGATGCCCGCGACCAGATCGGCGCGCTGCTCGGCGTCGGACCAGGCGAGGTCGTCCTCACTTCAGGTGGCACCGAGGCCGATGACCTCGCCATCCAGGGCGGGTGGGATGCGGTGTCGGCCCACGGTGAGCCGAAGGGAAGACACGCTGCGCCCAACGGGGGACTCGGTGCGCCCAACGGGGCCCCTGGCGCGACCCCGGTGGTGGTGTGTGCGGCCATGGAGCACCATGCCGTCCTGGAGGCGTGTCGTGCGCTCGCTCAGCGGACTGGGGCGGTGCTGCGCTGCGTGCCGAGCGACGCCGAGGGGATCGTGGATCTCGACGCCCTGGCCGAGGCATGCGACGCAGGCGTACGCCTGGTGTCGGTGATGACGGTGAACAACGAAGTCGGCACGATTCAGCCGTTGGCCTACGTGGCCCGGTTGGTGGCTGCGCAGTCACCGGGTGCGGTCCTGCACACCGATGCCGTCCAGGCCGTCCCGTGGCTGGACATCGCCACGGTCACCGCACCGGCCGACCTGGTGTCGGTCAGCGCCCACAAGTTCGGGGGGCCCAAGGGCATGGGCGCCCTAGTGCTGCGCCACGGCGCCCTGGTGCGCCCCCGGATCGGCGGCGGCGGCCAGGAGCGGGGACGCAGAAGCGGCACCCCCAACGTGGCCGGAGCGGTGGGGATGGCAGCTGCGTTGTCTGCCACCGTGTCCGAGCGTGCGGCAACAGTCGCCCGGGTGACGGCCTTGCGTGATCGGTTGGCCGACGGGTTGTCGGCCCGGGTTCCCGGCATCACCGAATCGGGCCGCCGGGCAGATCGGGTGGCGGGGATCCTCCATCTGCGGGTCGCCGGCGTCGAGGCCGAGGCGCTGGTCGTCCTCTTGGACG
>CAININ010000368.1 GCA_903849265.1 uncultured Acidimicrobiaceae bacterium | reverse complement strand
GCGGCCACCACGGGCGACCAGATCGGCGTGGCTCCCGACCTCGACGATCCGGCCCTCGTCGACCACGGCGATCCGATCAGCCCGCATGGCGGTCGACAGCCGGTGGGCGATGAGGATCGCCGTCCGGTTCTGGAGGAGCACATCGAGTGCGGCTTCGATCTTGGTCTCGGACTGCAGGTCGAGGTTCGAGGTGGCCTCGTCGAGCACGAGGACCCGGGGATGGGCCAGAAACGCGCGTGCCAAAGCGATGAGCTGGCGCTCTCCCGACGACAGAGTCTGGCCCCGTTCGTGGACGACGGTGTCGAGGCCCTGGGGCATCCGGGCGATCACATCAGTGAGCCCCACCCGCTCGACGGCTTCGTGGATCTCGTCGTCGGTGGCGTCGGGCCGAGCGAAGGCGATGTTGTCACCGATGGTCCCCGCGAACAGGAACGGCTCCTGGGGGACGACGCCGAGCTGGCTCCGCAGCGAATGCATGGTGACCGCACGCAGATCGTGGCCGTCGATGGTCACCCGGCCCTCGGTCGGGTCGTAGAACCGGGTCACCAGCTTGGCCATCGTCGACTTGCCTGCACCCGTGGGGCCGACGAAGGCAACGGTCTCGCCCGGTGCCATCGACAGTTCGACATCCTCCAGCACCGGTCGTCCCGGCACGTAGGAGAACGAGACGTGCTCGAAGTGGATCGCCCCTTCGATCGGTGGCAGCTCGACGGCATCGGCCGCTTCGCGCACCTCAGGCTCGGTGTCGCACAGGTCTCGGAGCTTGTTCACCGAGGCCTGGCCCTGCTGGTAGGTGTTGAACTGCTGCACCAAGAGCTGGATCGGTTGGAAGAACCGGTTGAGATAGAGGAAGAAGGCCACGAGCGCACCCAAGGAAAGCTGGTGGTTGAGCACCATGTTGCCGCCGATCGCCAGCATGACGGCCTGGCCGATGATGCCGAGCATCTGGGTGCCAGGGCCGTAGACGGCGTTGACGTGGGCCGTGTAGTTGTTGGCGTCCCGGTAGTCGCCCACCACGTTGCGGTGATGGATCACGTTGTGCCGCTGGCGGTTGTGGGCGGTCACGATGCGGACACCGTGCAGGCTCTCGGAGAGGTCGGACAGCACGTTGGCGATCCCGTCTCGGACCTGGTCGTAGCCGCGCTCAGACGCCCGCTTGAACCAGATCGACGCCACCACCAGCGCCGGGATGATGAGGACCACGGTGATGAAGGCGAGGTACGCGTTCGTGGCGAAAAGGATGATCGTGATCACGACCATGGTCAGCCCCTGGATGGCGAGCTGCGACAGGCCGTCTTGGAGGAGCTGCTGGAGGTTCTCGATGTCCGATGTCATCCTGCTCATCACCACCCCAGCCTTCTCCTCGGTGAAGAACCCGAGGGAGAGGCGCTGGAGGTGGGCGAAGATCTTGACCCGCAGGTCGTTCATGACCCACGCGGCCAGCCGCCCGGTCACCTTGACCTGCAGACCCTGCGCCAGCGCGGTGACACCGATGAACACCAGGTAGGCGATGGCCATGGTCACCACGACCCGGAAGTCGAGATGCCCCGGGGACATCCCGTTGTTGATGGCGTACTCGGTCAGCTTCGGGCCGACCTGGCCGGCCACCGAGATGACCACGACCAGGATCCCGGCGAGGGTGAGCATCCCCGGATATTTGGTGAGCAGGCGCCCCAGGGTGAGCCGCTTGAGCTCATCGTC
>CAININ010000367.1 GCA_903849265.1 uncultured Acidimicrobiaceae bacterium | reverse complement strand
ATGAGGTTGGCCGGTCGTCCACTTGGAGACCTGGCCGAGGAGGAGGAGCCCGGTGGCGCCGAGGGCGACCAGCGCGACGGCGAGTGGCCGCTGGCCGCGGAGCGGCTCGGCCGCGATGTTCTCTTCTTTGTCGACGCCGAGGAACATGATCACGAAGAGGAACAGGACCACGATGGCCCCGGCGTAGACGATCACCTGGACAGCCGCCAGGAAGCTGGCCTGCTGCAGCACGAAGATCACGGCCACACCGAACAGGGTCATGATCAGCATGAGTGCGGAGTGGACCGGGTTCCGGGCCACGACCACGCCGATGGCACCGGCCAAGATGATGGCAGCGGCCACGGCGAACACCCCCACGTCAGGGATGGTCGGGTGGGCCGAGGTCACCAGCACGCCGAAGAGACCGCTCATGGCGCACTCCCGTCACCGGCCGCGGCCGACGCTTCGACGTCTGCTGCTGTCGCCGGAGCGGGCAGGAGGTCGCGCTCGGAGTTGCCGGCACGCTTGGCATCGGCATACGCAGCATCGGCCTCGACGCGGTGCTTCTTGCCTGCTCCCGGCCGGAAGCGCTCTGCCTTTTCCATGGCTCGGCCGATGGCGCCGCGGGGTCCCCGCTTGGAGGCGGGCATATCGACGGGTCGTAGGTGGCGTTCGAGCGTCTCACGCAACGGGATGCTGCCGGTGGTGGCGTCGTCGCGCTCGCCCGTCTGGCCGGCTTCGGGGGCGCGCACGCCGAACCCGAGCTCGCCGGACCACTGGACCTCGCCCTCGAATGCGGCAGCGCCTGCTGGTGACGTGGCCCGCATCCACCCCGAGGTGTGCAGGTCGTCGCCTTCGCGCCAGTCCTCCCAGGGCATGTGCTTCGGCCGACCGTCGTCGTCGACCAGCAGCTCGTCCTTGGTATAGATGGCGTCGCTGCGGTTGGTGAACGAGAACTCCATCAGCTTCGTCTCGGTGATGGCCTCGGTCGGACAGGCCTCCACGCACAGGTCGCAGTGGATGCAGCGAAGGAAGTTGATCTCGTAGATATACCCGTAACGCTCCCCTGGCGACACAGGGTGGTCCGGCGGATTGTCCAGACCGCGCACGTAGATGCAGTCGGCAGGGCACACGCCGGCGCACAGCTCGCACCCGATGCACTTCTCCATGCCATCTTCGTACTTGTTGAGGACGTGGCGACCGTGCTGGCGCGGCTGCTTGGGACGCTTCTCCTCGGGGTACTGACGGGTGACCGCCGGCCGCCCGAGGTGCTCGAGAGTCAGTTTGAACCCGCCGAAGAAGTTCTGACGTCCCTTTGGTGGTTCGGGGTTCGCCATCAGCGATCGCCTCCTTCGGTCGGGGTGGTCGGAGGAGTCGGCAGATGCGCATCTTGTTGGGCGCGTGTCCACAGACGGATCCCGACCTGAGGCACCACGGCCCGGGTGGCCTCGCGCTCAGTACCGATGGCGAAGGCCCGCTTGAGGAGCACGGCGCCCACGATGACGGCGGCCACCATGCCGACGCCCCACCAGCCGTCGATCACGAAGCCGGCAACGATCAGCAGCCATCCCAACGACAGCGGGATGAGCTGCTTCCATCCGAGGTCCATGAGCTGGTCGTAGCGGAGCCGGGGCAAGGCCGCCCGCAGCCACACGAAGATGAACAGGAACACGATCGTCTTGCCCAGGAACCAGAGGATGGGGAAGATCCACTCGATGTGGGGGATGTGGGGCACGGGCCCGTCGGGGCCACCGAAGAAGAGGGTCACCGTGATGGCCGACATGGTGATCGTGTTCATGAACTCCGCCAGGAAGAACAGTGCGAACCGGATCGAGGAGTACTCGGTGTGGAACCCGCCGACCAGCTCCTGGTCGGCCTCCACCAGGTCGAACGGGGGGCGGTTCGTTTCGGCGACCACGGCGATGAAGAAGATCAGGAACGGCACGACTGCCAGCCGGATGGCGTTCCACTGCCACAGGTGATGCGACTGTGCGTCCACGAGGGTGCGGGTGCTGAGGGAACCGGTGATGAGCACGACCATGACGACCGTCATGCCCAGAGCGGCCTCGTAGGAGATCATCTGGGCCGAGGCGCGGACCGAACCGAGCAGGGGGTATTTGGAGCCCGATGACCAGCCGGCCAACATGACCCCGTAGACGCCGACGGCCGACATGGCGAGCAAGAAGAGGATGCCCATCTGCGGGTCGGCCAGCTGCAGTTCGAACGT
>CAININ010000366.1 GCA_903849265.1 uncultured Acidimicrobiaceae bacterium | reverse complement strand
GATCGGGTGCATCCGGTGCGGCAGGCATGGTCCGGATGGTAGCCATCATCGGCTCTCCAGGTTAGAAGTTCCGCGGGCACGGTTCCCCAGTCCGATTCGATGGGGCCTGCTACCTTCGCCCTTGCACCCGACGAGTCGCCGCACTCGTCCTCCCAAAGGCAGAACAACGAACTCCATGTCCGGATCCACAGATCAGGAGCCTCTCGAAGCCGTCGGCGACGCCTTCGAACCCGACCGCCTGCTCGACGTACGCAGTCGAACCAAGGCCGCCGTGGAAGAGATCGCCGGCTTGATCGTCCCGGGTATGGCCGAAGACACGGCCAGGTCCTTGGCTGGCGATGTCCTGCGGGACCGAGGACTGCGCAAGGGCTGGCACAAGATCCTCGTTCGCTTCGGCCCGAACACCACCAAGAACTTCGACGACCCGCCAGAGCCGGGGGTCGTGCTCGGCGACGACGACATCTTCTTCATCGACATCGGGCCGATCTTCGACGGATGTGAGGGCGATGCCGGCCAGACATTCACCGTGGGCGCTGACTCTGACATGCTCCGAGCTGCCGTCGACGTCCGCTCCATCTGGGACTCCACCCGGCGGCGTTGGCTCGACGACGGCCTGACCGGCACCGATCTGTACCTCCATGCAGCATCGACGGCCGACGCGCTGGGATGGGTCCTCGACTTGGAGCTGACCGGCCACCGGATCTCGGAGTTCCCCCACAGCGCCCACTATGACGGCACGCTCGATGGTGTCGGCTTCCGGCCGACCGACAAACGGTGGATCCTCGAGATCCAGGTCCGGCATCCCGATCGGAACTTCGGTGCGTTCTACGAAGACCTGCTGGTCGAGGACGACCTGCTGCAGGGCTGACACCCGACGCCGCTGATTATCCGACGATATGGATCACCGCGGCACGGACCGCCAGTCCACTCCCTTGTAGGGGTCGGGCTCGCGTGGGAGGCCGAGGACCCGTTCGCCGATGATGTTGCGCTGGATCTCCGATGTGCCGCCCTCGATCGAGTTCGCCCGGGTCCGGAGGAACTGGGTGATCCACTCTTCGGCCTCGGTATCGCCCTGCACCCACGCCGTGGCATCCGCGCCGAGCACGTGCATCGCCACTTCTTGCAGGCGCTGGTTGGCTGCCGCCTTGGCGATCTTGGTGAGCGAGCCCTCAGATCCCGGCGGGTGTCCGGCGGCCAGCCGGGCCCGGGAGCGCTGGATGCTCATCGTCAGCACCCGGTGCTCGATGTACGCCGCCATCAGACGCTGTCGTCCCAACGGGTCGCGGGTCACGCCCCGGGCGATGGCTAGACGCTCGACGTCGACATATGGCTTTCCACCGAGGATCTCGTCGGATGCCTTGCGCTTCTTGCGGGCGAGACCACTGAGGGCATGCCGCTCGGCGCTCAGCGTCGTGACTGCCGCCGCCCACCCCTCTCCCACCGGACTGATGCGGTCGATGTCGGGCACCCGCACATCGGTCAGGTAGACCTCGTTGAACTCGCGCTGGCCCGCCATGTTGATCAGCGGCCGGACCTCGACCCCAGGCGAGCGCATGTCGAGCCCGAAGTAGGTGATCCCCTTGTGCTTGGGCTGGTCGGGGTCGGTGCGGGCCAGCAGCATGGCCCGCTCGGCCAGGTGGCCGTACGTCGTCCACACCTTCTGCCCGTTGACCACCCACTCGTCTCCGTCGCGCTGGGCCGTGGTCGACAGCGACGCCATGTCCGACCCGGCCCCCGGTTCGGAAAACAGCTGGCACCAGCGCTCGGCGCCCGACAGCAACGGAGGAAGCAGGTGCTGCTTCGTGTCCTCGTCCGACCACTGATCAATGGTCGGTGCGGCCAGGGGAACACCCGATCCGAGCGGGGCGTGTGGCACGTCCCACAGGCCGAGGAGTGTGAGCGCCCGCTGGGCTTCCTCGCGGGCGAGACCCCGGCCGCCGTACTCGCGTGCGTAGTGCGGCGCGATCCACCCTGCTCGCCCGAGTGCCAGCACGACTGCCCCCCGGTCGATGGTTCCCCGGAGCGATTCGATCTCTCCCTCGTCGCCCCGGTGCACGGCGGCGACCCACTCGGGCGGGACGAGTCCAGCGAGCAGCGATTCGAGCTCTGCCCGGCCGGGGAAGTCTGCGACGGTGGCAGTCGGATCAGCCACCGGCCATGCGCTCCGCCATGTCCTCGGGTACCCCGTGCGGCATCAAGCGCTCATGGACCAGTGCCTCAGTGCGGGTCAGATCGTCACCATCGGCGATGAGCAGCTTGACCCGGCGGTTGGTGCCGTTCGAATTGGCCATGACCTCGGCTGCCAGTCGAGCCACGGCATCGTCGAGCGCATCGTCGGGCACCGCGACATCGACCAGGCCGATCTGGCTCGCCGTCGTGCCGTCGATCCGCCGGCTGGTGAACATCAGCTGTTTCGCCATCGATCGGCCGACCCGCTCGGGCAGGCGGACCGACATCCCCCAGATCGGCACCAGGCCCCATTGGCCGTGGGTGTCGCCGAG
>CAININ010000365.1 GCA_903849265.1 uncultured Acidimicrobiaceae bacterium | reverse complement strand
TGCTTGCGACGGATAGAGAGTGCGGTAGCTGATCGCCGACGAGGCAATGGTGATCCCGAAGACGAAGCCCCAGACGCATCCCGACCGAGCAGCTGTCCGCGCCGTCAGCCCGGCGACGACCGTCCGCGGTGACTGGCCGACAGGACCGGCAAGAGCAACGACGGGATCAGGCTGCATCGATAGGGGCACCGCCATCGGTGCCAGCGCTGCCGTACTGGGCGAGGAAGAGCTCTTCGAGCGAGGGCTCCCGGCTCAACAGCCCGGTGACGCCTGCACCGGCCAGGACCGCCAGCAGCGGTTCGACCGATCCGCGCACGTGACAGCGGACCACGTGCCCGTCAGCCACCACCGACGTCACTCCGGGGACGTTCGACACGTCGGGCGCCGGACCCTCGAAGGTCGCCTCGACCGTCAGGGCGCTCAGGTGGCGCATCTCGGCGAGCGTGCCCATCTCGACGAGCCGCCCCTCGCGCAGGATCCCCACACGGTCGCACAGTGCCTCGACCTCGCTCAGGATGTGGGACGACAAGAAGACGGTCTGGCCCCGGTCACGGGCCTCGTGGATGCTGAGGCGGAAGGCCTGTTCCATCAGCGGGTCGAGGCCGTTGGTGGGCTCGTCGAGCACCAGTAGGTCGGGACGCGTCATCAGGGCAGCGATGAGGACGAGCTTCTGCCGGTTGCCCTTGGAATAGGCCCGGACCCTCTTGGACGGATCGAGGGAGAATCGAGTGACGAGCTCGTCGCGGTAGGCGGTGTCGACGTGACCTTGGACCCTGCCCAATAGGTGCAGGGTCTCGGCACCGGTCATGCTCGGCCACAGCGACGTCTCCCCGCCGACGTAGGCCAGGCGCCGGTGGATGGCGACGGCGTCACGTCTGCTGTCGAGCCCGAAGAGCGCGGCGGTGCCCGACGTCGGGCGGATGAGGCCGAGCAGGAGCCGGATGGTCGTGGTCTTGCCGGCTCCGTTGGGACCCAGGTAGCCGACGACCTCGCCGGCTGCCACGTCGAGGTCGAGATCGACCAGCGCGTCACTGCCCCGGTAGCGTTTGGTAAGTCCCCGGGTCGAGATGACCGGAGTGTCGCCGGAAGACATGGTGGCTACGACCAGTCCGAGGAAGGGGACCAGGCGGCCACCGGGCCGACCAGGCGACTGTGTTCGCACCTCGGTGCCGTCATGCCCTGCTCCTCGTCTGGTCGGGCCCTGACGGGATCCCTTGTTGGTGGGCCACGCTACGGAGCCAGCACTAGGTCAGATAGAGGATTAGGTCCTTGCCCCTCGGTCGAACCTAGGTTCGTCAGCAAGTTCCGGGCCAGGTGAGCCCGTGGCGAGCAGCTACTGCCCTACGGGGACGATCCCGTTGAATGCGGGCACCTGCCACACGAGCACGGTGCCGCCTGATGGGGCTTGGAGGATCTCGAACGTGCCATCGAGG
Organism: uncultured Acidimicrobiaceae bacterium; assembly: GCA_903849265.1. Taxonomy (GTDB): domain Bacteria; phylum Actinomycetota; class Acidimicrobiia; order Acidimicrobiales; family RAAP-2; genus Bog-756. The sequence goes on along the minus strand of CAININ010000365.1, from coordinate 2,009 downwards.
GACTCCGCCCTGCTCCGCATGTTGCCGAGCCCGAGGCCTCCGCCCGACGCGGGCCGGTCGACGAATCCCCGTCCGTTGTCACGGACCTCGACTCGGCACTCGCGGCCCACGAGCGAGAGCGACACGGATGCCCGGGTGGCCCCGGCATGGCGGGCCACATTGGACAGCCCCTCGCGCAAGGTGGCCAGGAGTTGCTCGGCCACTTCATCGGTGACGGCGGAGTCGACGGGCCCGCCGAACTCGACCGGGACCTCGAAGCCCAGGACGGGTTGCATCTCGTCGACGAGCGCAAGGACGCTGGCGCGTATGCCCTGGCCTCGACCTGCGCTTCCTAGCTCGAAGATGGTGGCCCGGACCTGCCGGATCGTTTCGTCGATGTCCTCCACGACGGCGCTGATGCTGCCGGCCACCGCCCGACCGGCCTGGGCGGCAATGAGCCCCTGGAGCGACAGACCGATGGCGAAGAGGCGCTGGATCACTCCGTCGTGGAGATCTCGAGCCATCCGGTCCCGCTCTTCGTAGACGGCGACTGCACCCGCTTGCTGATGCAGCCGGGCATTTTCGACGGCGATGCCGGCTGCCAGCGAGAGCGCCTCGATCACGGACTGATCGTCCTCGGTGAACTCGTCGGCGCCGATCTTGTCGGTGAGGTAGATGTTGCCGTAGATGGTTCCCCGGATCCGGATCGGGGCACCGAGGAACGACGTCATCGGCGGGTGACCGGGAGGGAAGCCGACGCTTGCCGGGTGGTCGCCGATCACCTTGATCCGGGTCGGTCGCGGGTCGTCCATGAGCACGCTGAAGACGCCCTTACCTGTCGGAAGAGGGCCCCTCAGCAGGGCTGCTTCCTCGTCCGGGTAGAGCCCAGACACGACGAACTCGGTCACTTCTTGGCCGGTGTCGTCGAGGATGCCGAGAGCCCCGTAGCGGGCGTTCGCCAAGGAGAGGGCCTCCTCGACGATATGGCTGAGCAGCGCGTTCAGGTCCAGGTTGGACTCGAGTAAGAGCGACGCTTCGAGGAGCCGGCGGAGTGTGTCCAGGTCCTCGATGCTGTCATAGGGAGGGCGTGTCCCCCCGGGGTCATCGGGCACGCAATCAACGTAACGACGAATGCCACAAATGTCCATAGCCGTTCGTCCTGCATACGAGGCGTCAACGTGCTCAAATAGTACGGATGACGATACGTGTGTTCCTCCTCGATGACCATGAGATCGTGCGCACCGGGCTCCGCTCGCTGCTCGAATCGACGGACGACATCGAGGTGGTCGGAGAGGCAGGCACCGTCGCTGAGGCTCTGAGCCGGATTCCTGCACTCCGGCCCGATGTCGCAATCCTCGACGTCAGGCTGCCCGACGGCAGCGGCGTGGAGGTGTGCCGCGACATCCGCGCACAGCTGCCAGGTACAGCGTGCATCATGCTGACCTCGTATGCAGATGACGAAGCGCTGTTCGCCGCCATCATGGCGGGGTCATCCGGGTACGTCCTCAAGCAAGTAGGTGGAAACAGCCTTGTCGATGATGTGCGCCGGGTAGCGGCGGGGGAGTCGCTCCTCGATCCCGCCCTGACCGACCGCGTCCTGCGCCGGCTCCGAGAAGGGCCGGAGGAGGAGCCGCTTCTGGCCAGCCTCACCCACCAGGAGCGACGCATCCTGGATCTGATCGCCGAGGGAAAGACGAACCGCCAGATCGCCGAGGCCATGTTCTTGGCGGAAAAGACCGTCAAGAACTACGTCTCGAACCTCCTCACCAAACTGGGGATGGAACGCCGGACCCAGGCAGCGGCCTATGCGACCCGGATCTACGAGCGTTCCGAGCGCGACCGCAGGACCGACTCCACCGGCACCTAGACGAAACGACGCCAGATGGAGGCCCCAGATTCAGACGCCGGGGTCGTCTGGCGTTGCCAACTCGTCGGAAGCGACCTCTCGAGCAGGCAGGTTCACTCCTTTGGCGATCAGTGCCTGCTCGAGGTGGAGCCGGCCCTGTTCGGGCACCTCGAATGAACCGGTG
>CAININ010000364.1 GCA_903849265.1 uncultured Acidimicrobiaceae bacterium | reverse complement strand
CCCACGGCGAAGGCCAGGACGAAGCCCCTCCCTCGTCGTTCGAACGCGTACATGGACATCATGAAGGTGAGGGCGAGCACGCCGTAGACGGTGAGGGCCATGGTCCGACGTTAGGGGCTCTGCGGAACTCTGCAGGGTTCGCCACGTCGGCCGAGCTCACACCGCGCGCCGTGGGAGGCTGAGGCAGTGGCGGACGTTGTCGACCCCGAGAAGCACACGTTGAGTCGGCGCCAGCTGCTCAGATGGGGCATCGCAGGTGTGGCTGTGGTCGCCGTGGCTGGCGCCTCTGGCATCGAACTCGTCTCTCATGGAGTGCTGCCGGGAAAGCAGACGCTCGACGGACTGGACGGGTCCTGCTCAGTCGGTTCGTCGCCTCTCATCTTCTCGCCGCCTGGCCCCTCGACGTCGGGCTCCTTCTACTCCAAGGCACGCAACAGACAGGTGGGGTACTACATCGGTTTTCCGCCGGGCTACCGCAGTGGAGATCCCTTGCCTCTGATCGTGATGCTCCACGGCTTTGGAGAGAGCCACACGACCGCCCTCGCCGGGATGACGCCCGCTCAGGCTGTGGCCCTCCATGTCGATGGCCATCCGCTGCCACCGATGGCGATGGTCACCGTCGATGGAGGTGGCGGGTACTGGAACCCCCATCCAGGAGACGATCCGATGGCCATGGTCGTAGACGAACTCATTCCCCTGTGTCAGGACCTCGGGGTGGGCCGTGCGCCCCAGAAGATCGGCACGATGGGGATTTCGATGGGTGGCTACGGGGCGATCCTCCTGGCCGAGAGGTACCCCGGGATGGTTTCGGCGGTCGCGGCCATCAGCCCAGCTATCTGGACCACCTACGACCAGGCCAGCAAAGCAAATGCCGGTGCCTTCGCCTCGCAGCAGGCGTTCGCAGCGAACGACGTGATCACCCATATCGGTGAACTCGCCGGAAGACCGGTCCGTATCGCCTCAGGAAGTGACGACCCTTTCCATCCGGGAGTCGTGGCACTTGCCGGGGTGGCACCGGCATCGACCACGGTTGCGATCTCTCCAGGGTGTCACACGAGCCCGTTCTTCGTTTCGCAAGAACCTCCGTCCCTCGCGTTTCTCGGACGGAACCTTGTCTGACCGGGTTCGATGCGCAGGCGCCTCCGATCGCCGGCTCGGCTGAGCACGGTTTCGATGCAGCGCTTCGTGTCGCCAGCCCGCCAGCTCAGGACGCTAGCGGCAGCACGAACACGGCGATGACGATGAAGTGGAACGTGGCACCCACGATGGTGCAGGCGTGGAACACCTCGTGGTAGCCGAAGACCCCGGGCACCGGGTTGGGCTTCTTGATGGCGTAGACGACGGCACCAGCCGAATAGGCGAGGCCCCCGACGAGCAGCAGGGCGAATCCGGTGGGGCCCAGCGCCCGGTAGAGCTGGGGCAGCACGGCCACCGCCGCCCAGCCCACCACCACATACGGCAGGGCGATGACCCACTTCGGGGCATCGAGCCACACTTGGCGGAGGGTGATGCCCATGATCGCCCCCACCCACACGATGAGCAGCAGCGTTGTCCGGGCCCATCCGGTGAGCGCGATGCCGGCGACCGCGGTGTAGGAGCCGGCGATGGCGATGAAGATCGTCGAGTGGTCGGCACGTCGCATCCGCCGACGTCCCACCGGACCCCAGGTGTGGCGGTGGAAGAGGGCGCTGACGCCGAACAGCAACGAGATGGCGATGGCATAGATCAGGCAGATCAGCTTCGAGGATGCGGTGGGTGCATCCCACACCAGCCACGCCCCGGACACCAGGGACACGAAGAAGGCGATCTCGTGCAGGACGCCGCGCAGCCGAGGCTTGACGAGCCCGTCGGTGGCCTCGTCATCGTCATCGTCGCTGTCGTCCGAATCGACGCGGGTCGTCCCCGGTCCGGTGGTCATATCGTGGCCCTCGCCCCCGCACCCACCGGTGCCTGCAGTGCCACCGCGACGAACCGGCGCAAGACGCGCTCTCCGACGGCGTGCACTCTTGCCACCTCGGTGGCATCCAGCGATACCCCTGCCGGCAGCAGCGGGCGCCAGGCGTCGGCGAGCACCTCATCGACTTCGACATGGAACTGCAGTCCATAGGCGCAGACACCGAAGCGGAAGGCCTGATGAGGGAACGTGCGCGTGGCGGCCAGGTGCACCGCACCGTCGGGCAGCGCGAACGTGTCCTGGTGCCAGTGCACGCACGGCACCGTGGTTCCCGACAAACCGTTGTACTCGGGCCCGAGCACCGCGTCCCGCCGACCCGCTGCGGTCAGCTCGACCCGCCCCGCCCCGACTTCCTCGACTGGGCCCGTGGACACTGCACCACCCAGTGCCGCTGCCAGCTGCTGTGCCCCCAGGCACACACCCAGGACGGGCATCCCCTCGTGGACGGCGGCGGCGATGAGCGTTCGCTCCGGTGCGAGCCACGGGAACATCTCATCGTCATGGACACCCATTGGGCCGCCCATGACAACGAGGCCGCCGATGTCGGCCACATCGGGGATCGGGTCGCCCAGGTCGAGGCGGACCACGTCGATGGCGATACCGGCCTCGGCCAGTGACTGGGCAATCGTTCCCGGTCCCTCGTGGGCCACGTGCTGCAGGACGGCCCAGGGCCTTGCGTCTGTCGATGCCGCGGCGCCAGTTCCCCACACAGGGGACGGAAGGAACGGAGGAGTCGATGGGGCCACTAGGCGGTGTTCACCACGTGGAACGCCTCGGCCAGCCGTCCCTCGGGCAGGCCGGCGGCCAGTGCCGTCCCGCCCATCCACCCTCGCAGCAGCTCGTCGAGATGCTCGCCATCACCCACCTGGCTGGCGTGAGACTTGAGTGCTGCGAGTTTGCGCTCGTAGACGTCGGTCGCGTCCACCACCCGGTTGGAACGCTCCGTCGTCATCAGCCATAGCTCGGGGACGGTGTGGGGCTCGAGCCCCTCTTCCAAGAGCTCGGGGAAGGCGAACGGGTTGCGGGCGTCCGGGTAGACGGCGCAGGCGGCAGCCTCACCGGTGGCCAGGTGGTCCGGGTGGCTGGCATAGATGCGGGCCCAGTTGCGATCCGGCGACTGCGTCACGACCCGCCCAGGACGGACGATACGGATCACCCGGGAGATCGCCGCCCGCAGCTCCAGGCTCGGGGTCACTCTGCCGTCTGGAAACCCGAGGAACGTCACGTCGGTCACTCCCACGGCGCGGGCGGCCAGCAGCTGCTCTTCGCGGCGGATGGCGGCCATCTCGGCCCGGGTGATCGAGTGGTCCGACCCTCCGGCGTCGCCGTCGGTGGCGATGCAGTAGGAGACCTCGATCCCCCTGCTCGTCCAGACCGCCACCGATCCAGCCGCCCCGAAGTCCACGTCATCAGGGTGGGCGGTGACGACCAGGATGCGTTCGACATCATCAGACCCATCATCGACGATCACGGTTTCAGCACTGTCGGGCACGTGGGCTCCTGGTCAAAGTGGGTTCGAAGGCGGCCAATCCGTAGCCATGGGCGGCCAGGGGGTGGCCAGGCGGTGACAATGCGGGGGCCATGCCCCAGGTCTACCTGCTCAAGCCTTTTCGGGCGTCCAGGCAGCCAGGTCGGCGAGGCGGGGGTCGTTGGAGAACATCTCGACGATGGGCATGCGGACCCCGATGCGGGTCTGAATACGCTCGATCTCCAGGACCTGGTTCCACTGGACCAGCGACACGACGAGACCGGCCGAGCCGGCCCGGGCGGTGCGACCGGAGCGGTGCAGGTAGGCCTTGTGGTCTTCCGGCGGGTCGTAGTGGACGACGATGTCGACTGCGTCGATATGCAGGCCCCGGGCGGCCACATCGGTCGCAACCAGCACATGGAGCTTGCCCTCGGTGAAGTCCTTGAGGGTGCGCTCCCGGTTGGCCTGGCGGAGGTCGCCATGGATGGCCCCCGCCTTGACGCCTTCCTTCTCGAGCTGCTCGACGAGGCGGTCGGCCCCGTGCTTGGTGCGCACGAACACCAGTGCCTTGTCGGCGCTGTGGCAGACCGCGGCGCACACCTTGACCCGGTCCATCTGGTGGACCTCGATGAAGCGGTGCTCCATGGCCTCGACCGTGGTCGAATCGGACGCCACCTCGTGCAGGACCGGATCGGTCAGGTACCGGCTGACCAGGCGGTCCACCGCCCCATCAAGGGTGGCCGAGAAGAGCAGTGTCTGGTGCTCGCGCTCGAGACGGCGCAGTACCCACTCGACCTGGGGCATGAAGCCCATGTCGGCCATGCGGTCGGCTTCGTCGAGCACGAGGGTCTCGATGTCGGCGACCGACAACTCGCCCCGGTCGCCTAGGTCGATGAGCCGGCCCGGTGTGGCGATGATGACGTCGACGCCTTGGCGCAGTTTCTTGATCTGGCGCTCGATGTCGGCGCCGCCGTAGACGGCGACGACGCGCAGCCCGGCTGCCTCGGCCAGGGGCTCGAACACCTCGCTCACCTGCACGGCGAGCTCACGGGTGGGAACGAGCACCAAGGCGCGGGGACGCCCGGGCTCGGTGGCAGGGGAGGCCTTGGTGCGCTGCAGGAGCGGCACACCGAATGCAAGCGTCTTGCCGGATCCGGTCTTGGCCTTCCCGCAGACATCACGGCCGGCCAGAGCGTCGACGACGGTCATGGCCTGGATTGCGAACGGGGCGTGGATCCCTTGCTCCTCGAGCGCAGCGCATATGGCCGGGTCGACGCCGAGCTCGGCGAACGAAAGCTGGACCTCGGGGATGGCAGCGTCGCCATCCGGAGCATCGTCAATGGCGCGATCCGTTGGATCGATGATGGTGGTCATGGGGTTCTGAAGCTCTCTCTCATCGTTCAGCGACGGCCGTGGCCGACCGTCAGCGCCGTGCTAGTCACGGTCGCATCTGGGCCCGCCTCGGGCCGCAGTCCAGGCCGAAGGAGGTGGCCGGGAGAACGAGATGAGGAAGACCCCGGTGGTGGACACTCGCCCACCACGACCCCCAGTGTACCCGTCCAACCCCGTTTTGGCAGGCCGCAGCCCTGATTCGTTGGGACCGGCCCACGTTCTGTGTCGTTCGTTCGGGATCCCTGGCCAGGTGGCCGAGGGTCCTGCTTAGTTGGCCGAGGGTCCGGCTCAGGTGGCCGAGGGCTCCCGGTAGACCTCTGCGCCCGCCTCGCGGAACTCCGTGGACTTCTCCTTGAGGCCGATCTCGACCGCAGTGGCGAGGTCCATGCCCTTCTTTTCGGCGTAGTCCCGGACGTCCTGGCTGATCCGCATGGAGCAGAACTTCGGGCCGCACATCGAGCAGAAGTGGGCCGTCTTGGCCGGGGCGGCCGGCAGCGTCTCGTCATGGTACGAACGGGCCGTGTCCGGGTCCATGGCCAGGTTGAACTGGTCCTCCCACCGGAACTCGAAGCGGGCCTTGGAGAGGGCATCGTCCCAGTCCTGCGCTCCAGGGTGGCCCTTGGCCAGGTCAGCGGCGTGCGCGGCGATCTTGTAGGCGATCATCCCCTGCTTCACGTCTTCGAGGTTCGGCAGGCCGAGGTGCTCCTTCGGGGTGACGTAACAGAGCATGGCGGTTCCGGCCATGCCGATCACGGCCGCACCGATGGCCGAGGTGATGTGGTCGTAGCCGGGAGCGACATCGATCGTGAGCGGCCCGAGCGTGTAGAAGGGCGCGTCGTGACACACCTCCTTCTGGAGGGTGACGTTCTCCACCACCTTGTGCAGCGGCACGTGTCCGGGGCCCTCGATCATGACCTGGACGTCATGACGCCAGGCCACCTCGGTGAGCTCGCCCAATGTCGAAAGCTCGGCGAACTGTGCCTCGTCGTTGGCATCGGCGATCGACCCCGGGCGGAGTCCGTCACCCAACGAGAAGGCCACGTCGTAGGCGGCCATGATCTCGCAGATCTCTTCGAACCGGGTGTAGAGGAAGTTCTCCTCGTGATGGGCGAGGCACCATGCGGCCATGATCGACCCGCCCCGGCTGACGATGCCGGTCATGCGCTTCGCCGTCATCGGCACGTACCGGAGCAGGACCCCAGCGTGGATGGTGAAGTAGTCGACGCCTTGCTCGGCCTGCTCGATCAGCGTGTCGCGGTAGAGGTCCCAGGTCAGCTCTTCAGGGGCACCGTCCACCTTCTCGAGCGCCTGGTAGATCGGCACTGTCCCGATCGGGACCGGCGAGTTGCGCATGATCCACTCACGGGTGGTGTGGATGTCGGGACCGGTCGACAGGTCCATCACGGTGTCGGCACCCCATCGGGTGGCCCACGTCAGCTTCTGCACCTCTTCCTCGATCGACGAGGAGACGGCCGAGTTGCCGATGTTGGCGTTGACCTTGACCAAGAACTTGGCTCCGATGATCATCGGCTCGGACTCGGGATGGTTCACGTTGGCGGGAAGGATGGCCCGCCCTGCCGCGATCTCATCTCTGACCAGCTCAGCCGGCACCCCTTCGCGGGTGGCCACGAATGCCATCTCGGGAGTGATCTCCCCCTTGCGGGCGTAGTAGAGCTGCGTGACCGGAGTGCCGGTGGACTTGAGGGGCTGGCGGCCATCGAGCGGGAACGCATCCGGGCCACCGCCTTCGCGCCGCAGTGCCGCCCGGCCGTCGTCGCGTCGGTTGACCGGACGGCCCTCGTACTCCTCGACATCGCCCCGAGAACGGATCCACGGGCTTCGCAGCGCCGGGAGACCCACTGTCGGCACCGATCCGGGCCCAGACGTGTCGTAGAGCCGGATGGGCGCATTGGGGGTCGCCCCGTTGCGCGCCGGAGAGTCGGACAGCGCCACCTCGATGAAGGGCACGCGGACGCCGTCCGCACCGTCCACGTAGACCTTCGTCCGGTTGTGGGCAGCGACTGCGGCCGAGGTTCCGGGGGCCGCGCCGGAGCCGGTGTCGGAGTCGGCCGAGGAGTCGGTCGGAGAGTCGGAAGGTGTCGTCGAGTCGGTCATGGGGGTCCCTTCGAACGGATCGCTGCCTGAGTCTCCCACGGGTCTCTCGGGGGAACCGCAACAGCGGAATCCGACGTGTGTAATCGTGGGGGCTTCATCACCATTCAAGCGGCCCCTGGATGCGGGCCGAGCGGACCCGGCCACCGATCCGGTCCGTGACCACGTCGAAAGGACCCGCCATGGGCAAGCTCGAAGCAGGGGATCAGTCCCCGCAGTTCACCCTCCCCGACCAGGACGAGAAGCCGGTCTCGCTGTCGGACTTCGCCGGCCGCCAGGTCGTCGTGTACTTCTACCCGAAGGACGACACACCTGGCTGCACCAAAGAGGCCTGCCACTTCAACGAGAACCTGACTGCGTTCAACAAGGCGAAGGTCCCGATCCTCGGCATTTCCGCGGACAGCGCCGCCAAGCATCAGAAGTTCCGGGAGAAGTACGGCCTCAAGATCACCCTCCTGACCGATGCCGACCATGCCGTCGGCGAGGCCTTCGGGGCATGGGGGGAGAAGACGATGTACGGAAAGAAGACGATCGGCGTCATCCGGTCGACGTTCCTGATCGCCGCCGACGGAACGATCACCCGGCCCTGGTACTTCGTGAAGGCCGATGGCCACGCGGCCAAGGTGCTCGAGGAGCTGCAGGGCTGACACTTCCTGGGGATCCTCCCTCGGTCATGCAGCCCTGTAACACCCCCCTGCAACGATCTCCCCATGG
>CAININ010000363.1 GCA_903849265.1 uncultured Acidimicrobiaceae bacterium | reverse complement strand
GTGAAGTCCTACGAGACGTTCGGCATCCGAGCAGTAGGTGTGTTCCCGTCGGGCACCTACCCCCAGGTCGCCATCAACGACAAGCTGATGTACCCGATCTACTCGAAGTGCGTCGAACTCGGGATCCCGGTGTTTTGCTGTGCCGGGGTGCCGGGGCCGCGGCTCAAGTACGCCCCCCAGGACGTCGCCCTGATCGACGAGGTCATGTACGACTTCCCCGAACTGGTCTTCGTGACGCGCCACGGCTGCGAGCCATGGACCGAGCTCGCCATCAAGCTCATGCTGAAGTGGCCGGGTCTGCACTACTCCACCAGTGCCTTCGCTCCGAAGTACTACCCGAAGGACGTCGTCGACTTCGCCAACACGCGGGGGGCCGACAAGATCATCTACGCCGGGTACTTCCCCATGGGCCTGTCCCTCGAGCGGATCATGACCGAGATGGGCGACGTCGGATTCAAGGACCACGTGTGGCCGAAGTTCCTCCGCACCAACGCCCTCCGCGTGCTCGGCCTCGATGAGTCCTGAGCCCGACACCACCGACCTGGGAGACACCATGACCATCGACTACACGACCTTTGACGCTGACAACCACTACTACGAAGCCACCGATGCCTTCACCCGCTACCTCGACCCGAAGATGGCCCGGCGGGCCATGCAGTGGGCCGAGGTCGACGGGCGCCAGCGCCTCCTGGTCGCCGGCAAGATCAACCGGTTCATTCCCAACCCCGTGTTCGACCCGGTCGCCAGGCCCGGCGCCCTCGACGAGTACTTCCGCGGACGCAACCCGGACTCGAAAGGGATGGCGGAGCTCTTCGGCGAGCTCGAGCCCATCCGGCCCGAGTACCGCGACCGCGATGCCCGCCTTGCCGTCATGGACGCCCAGGGGATCGACGCCTGCTTCATGTTCCCCACTCTCGGCGTCGGCATGGAAGTCGCTCTGGCGGACGATCCCGAAGCAGCAGTCGCGGCGTTCCACGCCTTCAACCGGTGGCTCGACGAAGACTGGGGATACGCCTATCAGGGACGCATCTTCGCTGCCCCGATAATCCCGCTGGTCGACGTGGATGCAGCCGTCGCCGAGCTCGAGCTGGTGCTGTCCCGTGACGCACGCATCGTCTGCATCAAGGGCGGCCCCGTGCAGACGGCAACCGGCCTGGTGTCGCCGGCCGACCGCCGATTCGACCCGTTCTGGGCCAGAGCGAACGAGGCCGGGGTGACGATCGGGGTGCACTCGGGGGATGCCGGATACGGGCGCTACATCGAGGACTGGGAGCCTCATGGCGACTTCCGAGCCTTCAGCCACACGCCGCTTCGCATCGTGATCGGTGCGGACCGTCCGCCGTACGAGACGATGGCTGCCCTGGTCTGCCAGGGCGTCTTCGACCGGTTCCCCCGGGTGCGGGTGGCCAGCATCGAAGCCGGGTCGGAGTGGGTGCTGCCCCTTGTCAAGAAGTTGAAGAAGGTCTACGGCCAGATGCCGATGGGCTTCGCGTCCGACCCAGTCGAGACCCTTCGCCGACACGTGTGGGTGGCCCCCTATTACGAGGACGACCTCGCCGCGGTCAAGGATGTCATGGGGCTCAGCCAGCTGCTGTTCGGCTCCGACTGGCCCCACGCCGAAGGTCTGGCCGAGCCGCGTACCTTTGCCGACGACCTAGCCAGCCAAGGGTTCACCGAGGACGAGATCCGTGTCGTCATGCGCGACAACGGACGGGTGCTCGCCCAGCGTCTGGCCTGAGCCGGACTGACCTGAGCCGGACTGCCCCGAACGGGCCGCACCCGCATCAGCCTTCCTGCACCCACCTCGGTGGCCGCTTCTCCAAGAAGGCCACGATGGCCTCGCGCTGGTCGG
>CAININ010000362.1 GCA_903849265.1 uncultured Acidimicrobiaceae bacterium | reverse complement strand
GTCGTGCTGTGGGGCCTCACCGCGCTGGGCACCGTGCTCGGCGGCCGCGGCCCGAAGGCCTCGTTCGGCCTCGGGCCGTCGCTTTACTTCGCCCTCGCCATGGTGTCGACGGCCGTCGTGTTCGCCACCGTGGGCGGAGTGACCAGCCAACTGGCGGCCACCCGGCGCCAGGCGGCCGCCATCGCCGCCATCGCGCTCGGCGTCGCTTATGCCATCCGCATGGTGGCCGACGCCGGGGTGGGCCTCCATGGCCTGATCTGGGCGTCGCCGCTCGGCTGGGTCGAAGAGCTCGGCGCGTTGACGAACCCGCGGCCGATCGCACTGCTCCCGATCGCCGCCCTATCCGCCGCACTCGCCACGACAGCATCGCTGCTCGCCGGTCGGCGCGACACAGGAGCGAGCCTGGTGCCGGATCACACCGCAGCCCCACCGCGGCTCGCGCTCCTCGGCGGGCCGACCGGCCTGGCGGTCCGGCTCACCCGGCCCACCGTGATCGGGTGGTGGGTGGCCATCGCCATCTCGGGGCTGCTGTACGGGCTGGTCGCCAAGTCGGCTGGCGGGACGGTGACGGGTTCGTCCGTCCACGAGGTGTTATCGCGGCTCGGATCACCGGGTACCGGGGCAGAGGCTGTGCTCGGGGTCACCTTCCTCGTCCTGGCCGTGCTCGTCTCCTTCGTGGCTGCCGGTCAGCTCACCGCCGCTCGCGGCGAGGAGGCATCCGGGCGGCTCGACAACCTCCTGACCCGGTCCGTATCCACCACGACCTGGCTCGGGGGTCGGCTCGTGGTCGCGGTCTTCGTCCTTCTGGGCAGCGGCCTTCTCGGCGGAGTGGCCGCGTGGCTGGGAGCGGCCAGCCAACACGCCGACGTCAACCTCGGGACGATGGCGGCCGCCGGGGTCAACCTCGTGCCGCCGGCGCTCGTAGTCTTAGGCATCGGCGTCCTCGTACTCGGCCTAGCGCCCCGGGCGAGCTCGGTCGTCATCTACGGCTACCTGACCTGGTCGCTCCTGGTGGTGGTGGTTGGCGGCATCGGTGCCATCAGCCACTGGGTCCTCGACACGTCGGTCTTCCATCAGATGGCGGCCGCACCTGCCGTCCCGGTCGACTGGTCGGCCGACGGGGTCATGGTCGTGCTCGCACTGATGCTGATGGCAGCCGGCCTCGTCGGCCTGCGCCATCGCGACCTTGCAGGGGCCTGACCGAGGCCACCAGCACCGCCGACCCTGTCGGCAATGCGGCCGGTACGCTCGGCCATGGCCCGACTGACGACATCCGACAGCTCAGTGACGCTGGTGCTTACCCGGACCGAGCGCCTGGTGGGATTCCATGGCAACATCACCGCACCCTTGACATCGATCACCGCCGTGCGAGCCGCCGACGACCTGTGGAGCGAGGTGCGCGGCATGCGGGCACCGGGTATCGGGATTCCTGGGGTGCTCGTGGTCGGCTCCCTGCGAGGCGGATTCGGGAGGGACTTCGCCGCCGTCCACCGACCGGGATCCGGCGTCGTCCTCGAGTTTGACGGTGAGCCGTTCCGACGGTGGGTGGTGAGCCTCGAGGACTGCCACGGCGTGGTAGCCGAACTACTGACCGCCTCGAGGCGCACGATCAGGCCGTGACGATCAGGCCGTGACGATCAGGCCGTGTGCATCTCCGGCCACAGCCCTCGGCGATCGGGACCGACGAGTC
>CAININ010000361.1 GCA_903849265.1 uncultured Acidimicrobiaceae bacterium | reverse complement strand
AGGCCGCCATCGCCCATCTCACCCGGACCACCGCCAACGAACTCGGCGAAGATGGGGTCCGGGTCAACGCAATCTGTCCTGGAGGGATCGCCACCTCGATCTTCGGCCGTGGTGCAGGGCTCGACAGTCACGATGCCCAGCACACAGTCGCCGTCATGGAGGCCGTGCTGGCCGACGTTGCCCCGATGCGGCGTTCGGGGATGCCCATCGACATCGCCGAGTGCGCACTCTGGCTGGCCAGCGACTCGTCGAGCTTTGTCAACGGCCAGGCCATCGCCGTGGACGGCGGACTGACGACTGGACCCACCTACCGGACCTCGCGTGCCCGCACCGAGTCGATGGTGGGGATGCTGGCCGACATCCCCAACCAGAAGTAGAAGCCGGGGCCCGGGTCTCGCCCTGGATCATCCGGGGATGGATGGCTTGATGTCGACCGTGACCTGCGGGAACTGCATCCAGATGAGGGATGTGGGATCCGCCAGATCCATCACGGCCGACGCCGGGATGACGGGATCGTGATGTGCCACTAGGGGAAGGGGACCGGGATCGGCCCGCTGTCTACGTACAGGGACGAAGGCGGCGACGTCTCGGCGACGATGTCGAATGTCGGCGGGTTGTTGAGCGTCGGAAAGGTGGATACCTGTTGGCACCCGCTGAAGGTGGCGATGCCGTGCACGGCACTTACCGAGAGGCCGCTTCCCGTGCAGGCCGAAGTCCCGACCATCGTCACCGTTTCATCTGAGTCGACGATATTCCCTTGAGCGTCCTCGATGGCAATCTGTGTTCCGCCGAACACGATTCCGATTCCGTAGTTCAGGTATGCAATCTTCACCAGTGTCGAGTACAGCTTTGTGATGACGAGCTGCGCCGGGGGGCCGGTAAACACGACCGGCGCCGATGTGGTGATCAACACGGCGGGAGATGCAGTGGTGGCCACGAGGACGAATGACGTAGCCGGACCAGAGTATTCACAACCGCCGAAGGTGGCGATGCCGTTCACGACGCTGACCGACAGACCGCTTGCCGTGCATGTCAGTCCCGGCGGGTCGGATGCCAGCGTGACAGTGGTGCTGGCGCTGACGAGACTCCCTCCAGCGTCTTCGACCGCTACCTGGGGCTGGACGGGGAAGGAGGAACCATCGGTCACCACTGACGGAGTGGTCCAGAACGCAAGCTGCGCCGGGGGAGCAGTGGACAGCGAAGCATCGACGGGCACCAGTGACTTGATGCCCGGCCACACGCCCAGCTGCCCTCGGCTGTTGTCGCCCCAACACATGAGGTCCCCTGAGGCGCGCAGGGCACACGAGTGCATCAGCCCGATGGCGATTGCGATGGCGTTCGTGATCCCGGTCACCGGGGCAGCTACGGGTGAAGCAGTGGTCGAGCCGCTGCCCAATTGGCCGTCGTAGTTCCCTCCCCAGCAATCAATCCCTCCGTCTCCTAGCAGCGCGCAGGTGTGGAACTCGCCCCCCTGGACGGCCACGACGCCCGAGAGTCCGGAGACTGCAACAGGGATCGATGAGTTCGTGAAGGATCCGTCCCCGAGCTGTCCATCGGCATTCGACCCCCAGCACGCCACAGTGCCGTTGGCGACCAACGCACAGGTGTGGTCGGTCCCTACGGAGATGGACGTCGCTCCGGCCAGTCCGCTCACCGCTACTGGAACAGACGAGTTGGTCGTGCTGCCGTTGCCGAGGTCGCCGGCACCGTTATAGCCCCAGCAGTCGACCGAGCCGCCTCCGAGCAGTGCACATGTCTTCCAAATGCCGCGGGCGAGCGCAGTGGCCCCTGTCAGTCCGCTGACGGAGACAGGCACGGACGAGCTCACCGTCGTCCCGTTCCCGAGCTGGCCGTACTGGTTGGACCCCCAGCACTCGACAGTCCCAGTGGAGAGGAGTGCACAAGTGCTGGCGAGGTCCACGGCGATCGCTGTCACCCCGGACAGCCCGCTGACGACCACAGGCACGGACGAATCGGTCGTCGTTCCGTTCCCGAGCTGGCCGTACTGGTTTGACCCCCAGCACTCGACAGTCCCTACGACCATCAAGGCGCATGTGTAGTTGATCGTGTTCGTCTGGACGTCCGCCACCCCCGACAGCCCGGTACCTCCCTGGCGTGACGGTGCAGAGCGGCTCGTGGACAGGGCCTTGGCACTGGCGATCGGTCCGCTGACTCCGCAGCCCCAGCAGGTGACCGACCCGCCGGGCAGGTAGGCGAAGGTGCTGTCCCCGCTGGCCGAGATGCGGGTGATCCCCCCCGGGGTCACGGTCACCAGCGAGGCCGAGGACTTCTTCGTTCCCGCCCCGGTTGCGGAAAGCGTGACCTTGTAGACGATCGCCTTCTTGCCTTGATCGGCCGGAACTGTGAATGATGCGTATGCAGTACCCGCGCCGCAACTGACGGTGACGGGTAGACCGGTGACGGGCTTGTTGGCCGAGAACGAGCAGGTCGAAGCGTTGGTGACCATTGCAGATACGTTGACCCGACCGCCTGCCGACGGCAGTGTGCTGACCGATGACTTGAGGCTGGTGACGGTGGGCTTGGGGGCACCGGCTGCCCCTGCACCGGGCACCGAACCGAAAGCCGAGCCGATCATGACGGTGAGGGCGATGGCAATACCGCTCCTGAACTGCATCGTGCTGCCCCGTCCTCGTTGGTCCGACCGGTCCGGAGTGGACCGCGGCCAGCGATGCTAACAAGCGAGCGTCTGCATCGCAATCGTTGATCGCATACCCACAGGGTGCCCGTGGGTCGTGGCCGGGAGCCAGCTGCGCGGCGAGCCCCGGTCGGCGAGGGGCCCAGAAGTGCGGACCGTCGTTCAGATGGTCCCGCCGCGGCGGCTCTCGACCACGCCGCCGATGACGGCGGCCAGGCCGAGTGCGAGGGCGATCGGCGCCAGCCACAGGCCGAAGATGAAGGTGAGGGTGGCGAACATCGCAGCCATCCCGAGCAGGAACGGCCAGATGCTCGATCCGGGGAACGAGTCGATCGTGCCGGCGCCATCGCTCACCGATGCGTCGGGCAAATCGCCCTCGAGGGGCTTCATGCGTTTGGCCCACCACAGGTAGTAGCCACCAGGGAGGAGGCCCAGCAGTGCCGAGCCCATGAGCATCAGGAATCCGGCGTCCTCGTAGGAGGTGAACCAGTAGAAGAGGCCCACGATGCCGAAAAAGGCGCCGATGACGAAGAGAATTGCTCCGCTGACTCTCATGAGGATGCCCCTACGGTTTCCTTGTCGTGCTCCCGATGGCGCTTGTCGCCGTGGGTTTCGTCCTTGAGGTGCTCTGGATGGTTGTAGTCCCAGGTGGGCCGCTCAGACCGGATCGGGGGCAGATGGGTGAAGTTGTGATGCGGCGGCGGAGACGAGGTGAACCACTCGAGTGCGCCGCCGTCCCACGGGTTGTCGCCGGCCGGCACGGGCTTGCGCCAGGAAGTGACCAAGTTGACGAGGAAGAAGAGGAATGAGAATCCGATGATCATGGCGCCCACGGTAGAGATCACGTTGAGGCCGGTCCAGCCGTTCGTCGGCAGGTAGTCGGCGATCCGACGGGGCATTCCCTTCAGACCCACCAGGTACTGCGGCACGAACGTGACCCAGAAGCCGATGAACAGGAGCCAGAAGTGGATCTTGCCCAGCCGCTCGTCCAGCATCCGCCCGAACATCTTCGGGTACCAGAAGTAGAACCCGGCGAACCCGGCGAACACCGTCGTTCCGATCAGCACCTGGTGGAAGTGGGCCACGACGAAGTACGTGTCGTGAGTCATGAAGTCCACCGGAGGGGCAGCGAGCAGCACGCCGGTCACGCCACCCATGAGGAAGGCGAACAGGAAGCCCATCGAGAAGAGCATCGGGGTCTGGAAGCTGATCTGGCCTCCCCACATGGTGCCGATCCAGTTGAAGAACTTGATGCCGGTCGGCACGGCGATGAGGTAGGAGAGCAGGGAGAAGAAGGGCAGCAGCACGACCCCGGTCGTGAACATGTGGTGGGCCCATACGCCTGTCGACAAGGCGGCGATCGACAAGGTGGCGAACACCATGCCTCGGTAGCCGAAGAGCGGCTTGCGGGAAAACACCGGGATGATGTCGGTGACGATACCGAAGTAGGGCAGGGCGAGGATGTAGACCTCTGGATGCCCGAAGAACCAGAAGAGGTGCT
>CAININ010000360.1 GCA_903849265.1 uncultured Acidimicrobiaceae bacterium | reverse complement strand
CTCACGGCAGTCGTCCCGAAGAGTCACGTGGTCGGACCCGTCGGCCCAACCAATCATTCGTCAGTCGGCTCAGCCGAACTCGATGGCGCTGTACTCGGACAGCTTGTGCAGCGGGTGGCGTGCGTCGATGAGGCGCACCGTCCCTGACTTCGAGCGCATGACCAGGGACTGTGTGTTCGCCCCGAACTCGTCGTAGCGCACGCCCTGCAGCAGTTCGCCATCGGTGATCCCGGTGGCGGCGAAGAAGCAGTTGTCGCCTCGCACCAGGTCATCGGTGGTGAGGACGGCATCGAGGTCGTAGCCGAGGTCGAGGGCCGCATTCCGCTCGGCGTCGTTGCGGGGGTAGAGCCGGCCTTGGATCTCTCCGCCCATCGACTTGAGTGCGGCAGCTGCGATCACGCCTTCAGGCGTTCCGCCCACGCCGACCAGGAGGTCCACGCCGGTGTCGGGCCAGGAGGTGGCGATGGCGCCAGCCACGTCACCATCGGTGATGAGCCGGATCCGGGCGCCGGTGCTGCGCACCTCGGCGATGAGCTCCTCGTGGCGGGGCCGGTCGAGGATGACCACGGTCAGGTCGCGCACCGAGGTGCCCTTGGCCTTGGCCACGGCCTCCATGTTGTCCTTGATGGGCCGAGTGATGTCGATGGCCCCGACGGCGCGGGGGCCGACGGCCAGCTTCTCCATGTAGACGCAGGGTCCCGGGTCGAACATGGTGCCCTCTTCGGAGACGGCGATGACGGCCAGCGCCCCTCCTCGGCCGAGTGCGGTCGAGGTGGTGCCGTCGATCGGGTCCACGGCGATGTCGGCCTTGGGCGGGGTGCCGTCGCCGATCCGCTCGCCGTTGAAGAGCATCGGGGCTTCGTCCTTCTCCCCCTCGCCGATGACGACGACGCCGTCCATGGCGATCGAGGAGAGCACGATACGCATGGCATTCACCGCCGCACCGTCGGCCCCGTTCTTGTCGCCGCGGCCCATCCACCGGGATGCGGCCAAGGCTGATGCCTCGGTCACCCGGACAAGTTCCATGGCGAGATTGCGGTCTGGTGCCTGAGCGATGGCGTTCACGGCAACTGACGTTAGTGGCTGGCTCCCGCATGCGGCGTCCTCGGCAATTTTCACCCACCAGAGAGAGGGAATCCTCCCTATGCTGCGGCCATGAGCGATGTTCCAGCCGCAGCAGGGTTCGATGCCTGGCGCGCTGCCTATGAGGCGGCCGAGTTGCGGGACGCCGACTTCGAAACCATGTCCGGGGTGCCCCTCGAGCCGGTCTATGGCCCCGAGGGCGAGCCAGCGGCAGACGTGGGGTGGCCCGGTCAGTTCCCCTATACACGTGGCCCGTACGCGTCGATGTACCGATCGAAGCTGTGGACGATGCGGATGTTCGCCGGATTCGGCACGGCCGAGGACACCAACCTCCGGTTCCGCGACCTGCTCGCAGCAGGTGGCGACGGACTGTCGGTGGCCTACGACCTTCCCACCTTGATGGGCCGTGACTCCGACGACCCGATGTGCGAGGGCGAAGTCGGCAAGTGCGGCGTGGCTGTCGACACCCTGGCCGACACCGAGGACCTATTCGCCGGCATCGACCTGGGGAAGACCACCACGTCGATGACGATCAACTCGCCGGCTCCGATGTGCTTCGCCATGTACGTGGCCGCAGCGGAGTCGGCCGGCACCGAGCGCCGGCTCCTCGGTGGGACCCTCCAGAACGACATGTTCAAGGAGTACCAGGCCCAGAAGGAGTACATCTTTCCGCCTCGGCCTTCGTTGCGGCTGGTGACCGACGTGATCCGCTACACCGCCGCCGAGATGCCCCGGTTCCACCCGGTGTCCGTCTCCGGCTATCACATCCGCGAAGCGGGCTCCACGGCAGCCCACGAACTGGCGTTCACGCTGGCCAACGGGTTCGCCTATGTGGAGGCCGCCCGGGCCGCCGGGCTCGCGGTAGACGAGTTCGCCCCGCGGCTGTCGTTCTTCTTCAACGCCCACATCGACTTCTTCGAGGAGATCGCCAAGTACCGTGCCGCCCGGCGCATCTGGGCCCGCTGGCTGCGCGACCGCTACGGGGCCACCGATCCGCGGTCGATGACCCTGCGGTTCCACACCCAGACT
>CAININ010000359.1 GCA_903849265.1 uncultured Acidimicrobiaceae bacterium | reverse complement strand
TTCTTCCTGCCGTCGACGATCTTCTGGACCGCCGATGTGAGCAAGGAGGCGATCATGACGATCTCCCTCGGCCTCGTGGCGTTCGGCTGTGCAAAGGTGCTGGTGCGCGCCCCGGGCGGATTCCGCTCGCTGACCTTCGGTGTGGTGATCGGAGCGCTCATCCGACCCAACGAGCTCCTGGTGATCCTCGGCGGGTTCGCCGTCGCCCTGATGATCCGGAGGCAGGGCACCCGGGAGCGGCTCAGCACCCTCAAGCGGGTGGGCGGGCTGCTGTTCATGGCGATCCTTCTCGGCGTGTCGGTCTACATGACCCTGCACTACCTGAAGCTGGGCGGGAGCGGCACGGCTGCGCTGACTTCGGCCAACGCCAACAACAACGGCACCGGCCTGGGGTTCGGCAGCTCCGGATTCGTCTACTCGTCGAGCCCGCTGCGCTGGCCCGTCGACGCCTACGAGGTGCTGTTCAACCCGCTGCCGTTCAACGCCCACGGCTCCGGCGAGTACGCGGCCGCGTTCGAGAACCTGGTCATCCTCGGCGTCATCCTGGCCTCCTATCGCCAGCTGCGCATCCTGCCGCGGGCCGCCTTCGCCCGCCCGTACGTGATGATGTGCCTCGTCTACAGCATCGGCTTCATCTACGCCTTCGCCGCCCTCGGCAACCTCGGACTCATCTACCGGGAGCGGGTCATGCTGCTCCCGTTCTTGCTGGTCATCTTTGCTATCCCACGCACCCCACGCGGGCGACCGCCCATGCTCGAGTGGGAGTACAAGCGCAAGGACCGAGAGCGTTTCCGGGCCGCGATGATCCAACGCGATCGGATGATGCGTTCGATGAAGCGGGCATATGTCGACTCACTGGCCAACGCGCCAAGAGGTGGCCGACGGGCCATCCCGATCGGTGCGCCGACAGGGGACTCGGCGTCGCCGGTCGGATCGGGTGTCGCAGTCGACGTGCTCGACCCGGGCACCGCCGAGCGACGGCCACCGTCCTCACCGTAGGTCGAGCCGCCGATCAGGTGGGTGTGCCGGTGCCTGGTGGCAGGAGCGGAGTCAGCACCCGCAGCCAAAGTGCCCCAACTGCCTCGATGCTGAAGTACTCGGTGCATCGCTCACGCGCTGCGCGCCCCATGGCCTGCCTGAGCTCTGCGTCGTCGATCAGCCGGGCAAGATGCGCCACCATGCCGTCGAGGTCCTCGGGATCGACGATGAATCCGGTGGTGCCGTCGTCGATCACAGTGCGGACCCCAGGGACGTCGGTGGCGACGATCGGCAGGCCGGCCAGTCCGCCTTCGATCAGGACGCCGGGCATGCCTTCGCCCTGGGGCCTACTGGGGAACACCATGATGTCGGCGGAACCGAGGAGTTCGGCAACGTCGGAGCGCGAGCCAAGTAGCTCGATGTCGGCCTCGGCCGCCGGGCCCTCGATCTTTGAGCGAAGGAGGCCGTCCCCGATGAGGATGGCTCGGAACGCCCGCCCCCGATAGCGGAGAGCGGCGACCGCCTCGACGAACCGATCGGGCCGCTTGCCTTCCGTCAGCGCCCCGACGAAGGCGACGACAGGCAGGTTGTCGGTGCGCAGGTCGGGTCGAGGCCGGAAGACTGCTGGGTCGCGCCCGTTCGGGGTCATGGTGACCTTGTCGGCGGGCACCCCGAGGAGCCGGGTGCACTCCTCGGCCACCTCGTCGCCTTCTGCGGCCACCACATCGACCCGGGTGAGCAGTCGCCGCCACATGGCCACCTGGGCGCTGCGCCCGGCCGACGCGCCGTAGGTGCCGATGGCGTAGTAGGCGAGGGGGCGGCGGTGTCCGGCCATTGCCGGAACCAGGTACTTGAGGGGCTCGCCGCCGTGCGCCACGACGCAGACCGGGTCGAGGCGCGCCAGCGCCTTGCGCAGCTGCGGGACGGCGCGCCAGTTGTACCCGGTGCCCGCGGCGTCGCCGTCGGCGATGCCGAGCGTGAGGTCGGGCTCGACCTCCGTGGGCCCGTCGAAGATGCAGAGGACCCGATGTGTGCGCAGGCCCGGAGCGTCGAGCTCGTCAGCCAGTGCCCGGGCCTCGCGTTGGGCGCCTCGCGCCAACGGCGTCGGAATGACATGGAGCACAAGCGGCTCGCCTGTCCTGTCCCATTGGTCTGTCATGTGGGCCCTCCGTCGCCGGTCGCTCCGGTCCGACGAGAACGTACCAGCAGGGGGCTGGTCATCTGCTCATGCAGGGCCGCCGCCGGCGCCCATGGCGGTACGATCTCCCGGTCCCGGGCAGTCTCCCGGCCGGTCCCGGGAAGGTCACGGGGGAGTCGGCTTCGGCGATGCCCGGATATGCGGCAACGAACCAGGGGGAACACATGAGGAAGCCACAGTGAGGACGCTGGTCGTGGCGGGGGAGTACCCCTGGCCCGAAAACAGCGGATCCCGGCTTCGACTCGCAACGATCTTGCGAGGGCTGGCTCGGTGCGGCCCGGTCGAACTCTTCTCCATCCTGCCTGGCGCCCGCACTGATATCGATCCGCCGGACCCGGCGATCGGACTCGACCGAGTGGGGCACGTCGCGTTCGACGATCGACCGCCAACCGGACCGGCTCGGGCGACGGCTTTCCTTCACGGCCTGCCCTTCGAACTGCCGCGTTCCGACGGGGGCACCTCGTTGCAGGCACTGACCCGGTTCGCACAGGGCCGCTACGACCTGGTGTGGTATTTCGGGATCCGTCCGTTGATCATGACCGGGGCGATGATCGCAGCACCCGCAGTCCTCGACCTCGTCGACCTGGAGGACCACAAGATCGCGGCCAGGATGTCCATCCCCGGTCCTGCTCCGACTGGAGCGACGGGGCGGGCGAAGCGGGCGGCCGGACGGGCGTTCTCAACCGAAGAGATCCGTCGGTGGCGGCGGTTGCAGCAGTCCGCTGGGGGACAGGTGGACGCGACTGTGGTGTGCAGCGTGCTCGATGCCGATCGGGCGCGGGCAGGCGGCATACCCCGGGTGGAGGTGGTGCCCAATGCGTACCGGCTGGTGCCCGATCCGGTGGGCCGGGTGACGGTCGCCAGCCCGCCGACCGTGCTGTTCCAGGGGACCCTCCGCTACCCGCCGAACGCCGAAGCGGCACGCTTCTTGGTGCACGAGGTCGCCCCCCGGCTGCAGAAGCTCGTCCCCGATGTGCGGATCCGGCTCGTCGGGACCACGGCCCCGGCCCTGTCCGCGCTCGATGATCCGCCGGCGGTCACGCTTGTCGGCCAGGTGCCCGACATCGCCGACGAACTGGCCAAGGCCGATGTCGTGGTGGTGCCGCTCCGGTTCGGCAGCGGCACCCGGCTGAAGGTCCTGGAGGCGTTCGCGCAGAAGATCCCTGTCGTGTCGACAACGTTGGGCGCCGAGGGAATCGGCGCCGAGCACGGCGTGCACCTGCTGCTGGCCGACACCGCCGACGAACTGGCTGTTGCCTGCGCGCGTCTGCTGGAGGACGAGCTGCTGCGGGGACAGCTGGCAGAACACGCCCACGATCTGTTCGTCGAGCGGTTTGCGGACGACGTGGTCGCCGACCAGGTGGCGACCTTGGCTCGGCGGGTGGCAGCCGAGGGGGACCCGAAGGCGTGACGACTCAGGGGCGCTCGGTCCTCGTCGGCCGCGTACTCATCGGCAGACGCCGATAGGCGTCGAGCACCGAGCGGACGACTGCGCGTTCGTCGAACATCGACTCCGCCCTCGCGCGTGATCGCGCCCCGAAGGTGCCCCTGCGGGCCGGGTCGTCGGCAAGGTCGACCACGGCTGACACGAGGGCATCGAGGTCTTCTGGGGGAACCAAGACCCCGTTTCTCCCATTTGTTCCATCGCAGACGGCGCGTCGGCCTGCCGGTGAGTCGAGAGCGATGACGGGAAGCCCGGATGCGACGGCCTCCATCGCGGAACGGGACAGGCGTTCATCGGGTGACGTCACCACCACCACGACGAGGTCGATGCCGGCGTGTAGATCCTCCCGATGGCCGAGCCAATCGGCGTGCTGGCCGTCAACGGGGTCGTCCTTCATCACGAAGGCGATGTTGCGGCGCGGGGACTGCAAGGGCGGCGCGGCGATGAGCAGGCTCCGCAGATCCTCACTCGTAGCGCCCGAGCCCACCAGTCCGACCACGACAGCAGACGGGTCGACTCCGAGGATGGCGCGAGCTCCGATGATGTCCACGCCAGCCCGACGCGGACGGACGCGCTCGATGTCGACCCCCGTGCCGACCAGCACCGCGCGGTCGGCCGGGATCCGCAGGCGGGCCAGGGCCGCCAGTTCTGCTGGGTCCTCGATTAGTTCGATGTGGGAGCAGGCGATGGCCAGGCGTTCGAGTCCGCGGCCGACGAGCTGCAACGCTGCCCGGTCGCCCGATGCGGCCACCGGCACCGGCACCGCCACCGTGTGGACGATGCCCGGAACCCCGGCGGCTCGGGCAGCCGCCCGCCCGATGCGACCGGGACCCGGTCCGTGGATGTGGACGATGTCGGGCGTCAGCGTGCGGAGGAGTCGGATCAGCTCGACTAGCGCGGCCAGGCTGCCTTCGGACGACCCGGACGACCCGGACGACCACTCGTGGCGCAGCCGGACATGGGGGATTCCACGTTCGGAACATTCCTTTGCGAGCAGGCCCGCCGGTGACGCCACGACGGCCCGCAGCCCCGCCTCGGCGAATCGATGCAGTCGATCTGCGAGTCCGGACACAGGGCCCAGGCCCGTGTCGCTCACGTGGGCGACCAGGCGCCCGTCCAGATCGTTCACCGGGCTGTATCCGCGGCTCGCGACCAGGGCCGATGGCGGACTCCGATGTCCTTGCGGTGCACCAGCGAATGGTAGCCGGAGGCCCTTTGGAACAGGGGAGGAGGAGTCGGTTGCAACACGGGGGGTAATCCCGACTGGGCGTATCGAATCCGGCCTGGGCTGCGGTACGATGACCTCCTACGAAATAGGCGTAGCCGAGCAGTTCGTGCCGGCCTGAGGGGGAGCCACCACCGATGACTGATCTTGCCGACGGTCAGCCGGACAACGGGAGAGGCCTGATCGTCACCGATCTGGCCTCGATCCCCGCGGAGCCGCCCGATGACATCCTCTACACCCACAAGGTCTCGTTCCGGGCGTCCGTTGCCAACCTCTGGGAACACCGCGAGATCATGTACACGCTGGCCGAGCGCGACTTCCGCGTGCAGTACAAGCAGGCCGTGCTCGGACTGGCGTGGGCAGTGCTCAGCCCGGTTGCGACGCTGGTCATCTTCGTCGTCGTGTTCTCCAACCTCAAGCAAGCATTCCCGACTCAAGGGGTCCCCTACGCCCTCTATGCGTTCGTGGGCATCTTGTGCTGGAGCTTCTTCGCGCAGGCGCTGGGCAACGGGGGCAACTCACTTCTGACGAACAAGGCGCTCCTGGCCAAGACGCAGTTCCCTCGCGAGTGCTTTCCGCTCGAGACCATGCTGGTCACCGCGCTCAACACGGTGATCTCTTGGATCCCCCTCGCCTTGCTCTTCGTCATCTTCGGCCGGGCGCCCAAGGTGGCGACGGTATGGGTCCCGATGTTCATGGTGATCGAGGTGGTGTTCGCCGCCGGGATCACCTTGGCCGTGTCGAGCCTCATCATCCAGATGCGCGACCTCCAGCAGGTACTCCCGATCATCATCTCGCTCGGGATCTTCATGACGCCGGTGATCTGGCCGTTCTCCTATATCCCGACCCACTACCACCTGTTCGGCGGCACCGAGGTGGCCGGCCACTGGATCGGCGGGGTCTCGGTGAACCTCCAGGCTGTCTACGGCTTCTTCAATCCACTCGGTCCGGTGATCAACGGGGTCAGACAGACCATGCTCCTCGGGCACAACCCGAGCTGGTGGCCCCTGGCGGCAGCAGCGGTCGGGTCACTTTGCTACCTCTTGTTCGGCTACCGGATCTTCAAGCGCTTCGAGGTGAACTTTGCCGACATTGCCTAACGGGACCATCCAGGTCGATCAAGTCTGGAAGAAGTTCCGGTCGGACAAGACCGTGCCGCTCTTCTACGACCAGGTGACCCGCCTGACCAAGCGGGTCGCCGATCGGAGCAAGCCGGGCTACCGGTGGGTGCTGAAGGACGTCAACTTCGAAGTGGCACCAGGCGAGAGCCTGGCTCTGATCGGGGTGAACGGCTCCGGCAAGACGACCCTGCTCAAGATCCTCAGCCAGGTGACCTTCCAGTCGGCAGGGAGGTGCACGGTGGCCGGACGCATCGGCGCACTCCTCAGCGTGACCAGCGGCCTGCATCCCGACCTCAACGGCCGGGAGAACATCTTCCTCTACGGCGCCGTGCTCGGCATGGGCCGCGAAGACATCCGCCGCAAGTTCGACACCATCGTCGAGTTCGCCGAACTGAGCGATGCCATCGACCGGCAGGTCAAGTTCTATTCGATGGGTATGCAGATGCGGCTGGGCTTTTCGATCGCCGCGTTCTTGGAGCCCGACGTGCTCCTGGTCGACGAGGTGCTCGCGGTGGGCGATGCCAACTTCCAGCAGAAGTGCCTGAAGCGGATCGGAGAGATCGTCCGCGAGGGCACGACCCTGCTGTACGTATCG
>CAININ010000358.1 GCA_903849265.1 uncultured Acidimicrobiaceae bacterium | reverse complement strand
GCGTGCCCCGTCACCACGGTCACCGACGTGGACACGGTGCGGTGGGTGACCGGGATGCCGGCCGCGGCTGGGGCGGCAAACGCCGAGGTCACCCCGGGAACCACCTCGACGTCGACCCCGGCACGCCGCAGCACCTCGGCCTCTTCACCTCCACGTCCGAACACGAACGGGTCACCACCCTTGAGCCGGACCACGCGGCGCCCCGACCGCCCATGGGCCACGAGCAGGTCGTTGATGTCGGACTGACGTCCTGACTGACCAGGCCCTTTGCCGACATCGATCAGCTCGGCGCCCTCTGGTGCCAACTCGAGCAGCTCGGTGGCGATGAGCCGGTCGTAGACGACCACCTCGGCCGCGCCAAGCAGCTCGGCACCGCGCAGGGTGAGCAGTCCGGGGTCGCCGGGGCCGGCCCCGACGAGGGCGACCGTCATGCGTCCGGTCCCCACGGCCCAAGGGCAGCACCGCCGGCGTCATCGAGGAGATGGCGGGCGACCGACCGGCCGTGAGCGGGGCCGTCGGTTCCCACAGCCTCATGGCGCAGCACCACATGGCCGTCGGCGCTAGCGAGGAGTCCGGTCAGGCGAATGACCGTGGGGAGCCCACCGGTGCGTTCGGCCACGGCATGGGCTCCGACGGGCAGCGTGCACCCGCCGCCGAGTTCAGCCAGGAAGGCGCGCTCGGCCTCGACGAGCACCCGCACCGCCTGGTCGTCAATGACCGCTAGCGCTTCGCGGGTGGCTCCGTCGTCCTCGCGGCACTCGACGGCCAACGCCCCTTGAGCGACCTGCGGGAGCATCATCTCGGGCTCGAGCGTCTCGACCGCGAGACCGGCCGGCGCCTGCCACTCGAGCCGGTCGAGCGCTGCCCGGGCGGCCACCACCGCAGTGACCCCATCGACTCCCACCTTGGCCAGCCGGGTGGCGAGGTTGCCCCGGAGGTCGACGAAGATGAGGTCGGGGCGAAGGTTCGCCAGCTGCACCCGTCGGCGTGCCGACCCGGTGGCTACCGTGGCGCCCGTCGCGAGGTCGTCCAGACGGGAACCCACCAGCACGTCACGCGGGTCGCCCCGCTCGGGAAATGCGCCGAGGATCAGACCAGGGACGCCCAGCGCGTCGGACGCCGGAAGGTCCTTGGCCGAGTGCACGGCAGCATCGGCTTCTCCTCGGGCCACGGCAGCCTGGACCTCCTTGACGAAGACCCCCTGCCCCCCGAGCTGCGACAGCGGGACGTCCGTGCGCCGGTCGCCTTCGGTGTCGACGACAACGGCCACGGCGGCCACATCTGCTGCAGCCAAGAGCGAGATCACCCGTCGGGCCTGCCAGAGGGCGAGGGGTGAGCCACGGGTGGCGAGGCGGAGCGCGCCTGCACCGGTCGTCACGTCCTCCGCCCGATCATGACTCAGAGGTCGAACAGGGCGCGGAGCGCCTCGACGAGACGCTCTCCCCGTGGGGTGCCGGCGGCCTCTTTGAGCGCCACCGTGGGCTGGTGGAGCAGCTTCGCCACCAGGGAACGGGTGATGGCGTCCACCTGCTCCCACTGCATCTCGTCAAGATCCGACCGCTTCGCCCGCAGCCGGTCGAGCTCGGCCACCCGGGCGTCTTCGACCCGGGTCCGGAGCGCCGACACGATCGGTGCGGCGTCGCGGGCACGGGATGCGGTTCGGTAGCGTTCGACCTCTTCGGTGACGATCCCGCTGGCAGCAGCAACCTCGTCCTGGCGCCCTCCGATGGCCTCGGCCACGGCAGCCCGCAGGTCTTCCATGTCGAGCAGGACCAGCCCGTCCAGGACAGACGCCTCGGGCTGGACGTTGCGAGGTACCCCGAGGTCGACCACCACCAGGTCCCCGCGGTCGCCCCGGTCCGCCAGCACGCCGGCCAGCACCGCGCGGTCGACGATGGGGTGAGAGGTCCCCACCGTGGTGAAGACCACGTCGGCCGCGGACAGCAGGCCAGGCAGGTCGGCGAGGTCGGTGGCCGTCACCGAGGTGGCGTACTCCGCTGGCAGGCCGGCGACCACTGCGTCGACCCGCGGCGCGCTCCGGTTGGCCACCATGACCTGGTCGACGCCGCGACCCTCGCATGCCCGGATGACTCCCTCGCCCATCTCGCCGGCACCGATGACAGCGATCCGTGCCCCAGCCAGCCCCCCAGGTCGGCGATCAGCAGCGAGTGCCACGGCGCCGTGGGAGAGCGAGGTGATGCCGCGTGCGATCGCTGTCTCGGATCGGACCCGCTTGCCCGCCTCCACCGCATGACGGAACAGCGCACCGAGCACCGGGCCGGAGGCTCGCTCGCCCTGTGCCCGCTCCCATGCTCGGCGCACCTGACCCAACACCTCGGACTCACCGAGGACAGCGGAGTCGAGGCCGGACGCAACCGAGAAGAGGTGGTCGGTGACGTCGTCGTCGAACCGGATGGTGCAGAACTCGCTGAGCGTGTCGATCGAGCTACCGCTGACCTCCGCCAGGAACTCCTGGATCTCGGCGACACCATCGTGGAACCGTTCGACGACGGCATAGACCTCGGTGCGCAGACAGGTCGAGAGGAGGACTGCCTCTGACAGGTTGGGCTGGTCGCGGAGCCTCCCGAGTGCCTTGGCAGTGTCTGCCTCGGTCACCGACACCTGGTCGAGGAGCTCGAGAGGGGCGTGCTTCTGCTCCAGCCCGACAACGATCACCGACATGGGGTACCCCGTTCGGTCGGTGCGCTGCTCGCAGGATCGGTCACTTCGTCACAACCTCGGTGTCACAGCGTCGGTCGACTCGGTCAAAAAGCTCAGCCGGGGAAAACGGGCGGCTGGCTGCCGTCCACCCTACCGAGCAGCCGGAATCCGCCGGTCCGCTACCCGCCGGTAGGTCTCCAGCATCGCGGCACCCGGGCGGATCCGCCAGTCGCCGACCCAATGACTCACCGAGCGCTGCCCGGGCTGCGCCCGACCGAGCGGATCACCGGCATCGACGCGCCGGCCTCGTCGTCCATCTGACGGGCTTGATAGAAGCTCATCACCTGGAGCTCGATGCTGAGGTCCACATACCGGAGCAGGATGCCCGCAGGCACCTCGAGCACCTGCGGGGCGAAGTTGAGGAGCGACCGCACGCCGGCGTCGACCAGGAGATCCGCCACCCGCTGGGCCACCGGGCCCGGGGTGGTGATGACCCCGATGGCCAGCGGCACCTCCTCCACGATCGCAGGGAGGGCGTCGGGGTGGCGGACCACGACGCCGTCGATCTGCTCTCCGATGATGTCCGGGTCGGTGTCGACCAGGGCCGCGACCCGAAAGTTGCGGGCGGCGAACCCTTGACTGCGGGCCAGGGCCCGTCCGAGGTTCCCGATCCCAGCGATGACAACAGCCCACTCACGGTCGAGCCCGAGCTGGCGGTCGATCTGCTCGACCAGAAAAGCGACGTCATAGCCGGATCCGCGGGTTCCGAACGATCCGAGGAGCGACAGGTCCTTGCGCACCTTGGCTGCGTTGAGCTGGGCGGCCGCGCCGAGCAGCTCGGACGAGACGGTCGAGGTCCCAGATCGGAGCAGTTCCTCCAGGATGCGCTGATAGACGGGCAGCCGTGCCACCGTCGCCTCGGGGATCCTCCGGCCAGCGGTGCCTGGAGTCACGGGACGGGGTCCGCTGCTCGGTGTCGGAGAGTCGCTCGGTGTCGGAGAGTCGCTCGGCACGATCAGGATCGTAGAGCGGACCGTGGGCCCGCGTCCCATCCGGCCCCGGACTGCTGAAGCGTCGGGGGCAACAGGCAGATCACCGTTCGCCTAGCGGCCGATCTGCCTCGACCGCTCGACGGCGGCGGCCACCGCCTCGATGAAGGCCGACCGGACCGCTTTGAACTCGAGCGTGCGGATGGCCGCTGCCGTCGTCCCCCCTGGCGAGGTCACCGCCGCGCGCAGCTGGGACGGGTCCTCACCTGTCTCGTCCATCATGCGTGCCGCACCCAGCATGGTGCCCACGACCAGCTTGTGGCTGACGTCGCGGGACAGACCGGCGGTGACCCCAGCCTCGATCATGGCCTCGGCCACCAAGAACATGTATGCCGGTCCCGAACCCGAGACCCCGGTGACGGCGTCGAGCTGGCGCTCGGGGAGCCGGACGACGGTGCCCACTGCACCGAGGATCCCCTCGGCCCAGTCGAGGTCAGCCGACGTGGCGGCCATGCCGCCAGACAGGCCGGCGACCCCCGCCCCCACCAAGGACGGCGTGTTGGGCATGGCGCGCACCACGACCGATCCTGGCGGCATGACCGCCTCGAGCCGGGCAGACGAGATCCCGGCGACGATGGAGAGGACCCGGCGGGCACCGTTTGCCGCCAGCGTCAGCAGCACCGGCTCGGCCACGTCGGGCTTCACGGCGAGGAGGACGTCCTCGGCCTCGACCGGGCCGCCGACCACGGTCAGCCCCGGGTGAGCCTCCTCGAGGCGAGCGCGCTGGGCGGCGTCGGTTTCGGACACGACGAGGTCGCCGATCGGAGCCCATTGGGCGGCCAGGAGCCCGGTGAGCAGAGCAGAGCCCATCTTTCCGCCGCCGACCAGGAGAAGCTTGGGTGTCATGCCCGAACGCTACCAGCGGGCCCTGTCTGCCCTTGGACCCGACCCGGCCTGGTTCCGGTCAGCGTTCGGACTGCGGCCTGCGGCGGTACCGGCCCTCGTACCCGATGGACATCGCCGTCGGGAAACACTCGTCGGTGTACGCCAGCGAAGAGCCGATGATGCGGTCGAGCTCGTCGTCGTCGACCCGAGCCACGGGCACCCGGCCCACCAGGTAGATCGCATCTTCGGCCCCGAGGGCGAACGACAGCCCGATCAGGTCTGCGTTCCGCTTGAGGAGGTACTCCCAGGTGGCCTCGATGTTCGTTTCGGGGGCCGGCATGAACTGCGCCTCGTGGCGGAGCGTCCGCTGGCGGAGCGTCAACCAGACGGTGACGAACTCCTTTTCGTCACCTTGCAGCCGCAGGTACCAGCGCGGCGCCCCGGTGATCGGATCCCCGCCAAGCTGGCGGTCCACGGCGACGAGCGCGCCGCCCGCGGCGAGCTCGCGGGCTGCCCAGTCGTCGATCCGGGCGCAGACGGCTTCGCGTTCGACGGAGTCGAGGACGCCCGACCAGTCGTCGGTCATGTGCAGTCGACCAGACGTCCGGCGGTCAGGTCGGCGTAGATGTCCACCAGGAGGTTGGCAGCTCGGGCCCAGGTGTACCGCCGGGCCCGCAGCACCGACCCCGTGCTCAGGCGCTCGGCCAAGAGTGGCTCGGCCAGGATCTGGCGCACCCAGCCGGCGTAGGCCTCGGGGTCCGGCTCTTCGACCAGGTATCCGGTGCGGCCGTGGTCGACCAGGCTGCGCAGCCCGCCGACATCGGAGGCGACGACCGGGGTGCCACACGCAGCGGCCTCGAGGGCCACCAGTCCGAACGACTCCGACCGGCTGGGCACGAGGCACACGTCTGCTGCCCGATAGAAGGTGGAGAGCAGCTCGTGGGGGCGGGGCGGCACGAACAGGACCCGATCACGCAGGCCCAGGCCATCCACCAGGGCGTCTATCCGGGCGACCTCTTCGTCGCCCCGGGGGCCGCTCGGGCCCCCGACGACCACCAGATGCGCGTCGGGGTCGTCTTGGAGCACAGTGGCCAAGGTGGCTACTGCTACCGCGGCCCCCTTGAGCGGCTGGATCCGACCCACGAAGAGCAAGAGGGGGCCCTTCGCCGGCAGGCCAAGCGCTCGCCGGGCCTGGGCGCGGTCACCGGGGCCGAAGAAGGCATGGTCGACCCCGGGGGCGACGATGCGGATACGCGACGGATCAGCTCCGTACAGCTCCGTGATCTGGGCAGCCTCCACCGAACAGGAGGCGAGGACCGTGTCCGAACAGCGGATGAT
>CAININ010000357.1 GCA_903849265.1 uncultured Acidimicrobiaceae bacterium | reverse complement strand
CGGTGGAGGAGATGGAGTCCGTCGTTCCCCCGTCGGCCGTGATGGTGAACGAGGTGTCGGTAGTGACGACCAGGTCGACAGAGTTGGTCGCGGTGGACCCGTCGTAGGTCGAGTCACCCGAGTACGTCGCCGTGATGCCCGAATAGCTGCCAGCGGCCAGGCCCGAGGTCGAACAGGAAGTGGTCGGCAAGGTCGCCGTGCACAGGGCGGAGCCGCCTTGGTCGAACTCGACGGTCCCAGTGGCATCACCCGGCAGACCCGACGTGGCCAACGTGGCGTTGGTGGTGGTGGAGATGGTGGACGAACTCCCCCCGTCGGCGGTGATCGTGAACCCGGTCGGCGTGGTCGCCCCGGCTGGAGTGGTGACCGCAGTCACGGCGGCGGTCGAGGTGAGGACCAGTGCGACGGCGGTCGCCACGACTGTCAGTGTGCGCTTCATAGATACGGGCCCCCTCGCCGACCAGGACCGCCACCGAAGGGCTCGGGGCGTGACCTCGCAGTCGACTGCCTTGCGACGATAGGGCAACCGAGCCGCCACAATCCAGCAACAGGCCTTGCGAACGCCGGTCGGCTCAGCCCAGGCAGCAGACGTGGGTGGTCATCGGTCCGCCGATCCAGGTGACGGCGTCGAGGACGGCGGCCATCAGGTCCATCGGGCGGCCTTCGGCGTCGGCGTAGACCCGGTGCAGGTTGAGGACCAGCCGCTCCGCATCGCTCCATCCGGCGAAAGCATCGAGGTCGGCGGCCCGCGCCGCCTCCAGCGGATCCAGGCCAGCGTTGCGGCCATCGGCGGCGACCTCCAGCACGAACCGGTAGTACCGCTCGTGCTCGGCCAGGATGCCAGGCAGGTCCGTGCCGGTTGCAACCGGTCCGTGTCCCGGCACCACGACGTCCGGGCCGAAATCAGCGATCCACTCGAGGGACGCCAGCGCACCGTCGACCGAACCTGCGAACACCAGAGGAGTCAGACCGACGAAGAGGAGGTCGCCGGTGAAGAGCACCTGCTCTTCGGGCAGCCAGGCCACCAGATCGCCTTCGGTATGGGCCGCATATCCCGGGTGCACGATGTCGATGCGGCGGGACCCCGAGTGCACGGTCAGGTCGGTCGTGGTCACGATGGTCGGGACCCGGCGGGTCACTCCGCCCCAGTCGGGGACAGGAGCCCATACCGGAGGGCACCCGTCGAGTATCGGGTCGACCAGCAGGTGCTCGCGCATCACCTCGTGGCCGATGAGCGCCGCTTCTGCAGGCAGCAGCGAGTTCCCGTAGGTGTGGTCGCCGTGCTCGTGGGTGTTGACGGCGAACCGTACCGGTGCGCCATCGGTGGCCACGTCCACCGCGTCCAAGAACCGCCTCGTGCGGGCCTCGGTGGCGCAGGTGTCGACGATCAGGGTGCCGTCGCCGCCTGTCACCGCTCCGGCGTTGTTGAGCCACCAGGTGCCGTCGGGCTGGATCCAGGCGTGGACGCCGTCGGCCACCTCGACGAGGTGACCGGCCGACACCGTCGAGTCGGTCAGGTGGGCGTGGTCTCCGCCCGCCGCACCCCCGTCGGGTGTCCCCTCCGCGTCCGGCGCCCGGTGGTCGGTCAGGGCTTTTCGCTCCCGACGACCCACATGGCGAAGAACTGCGACCCGCCGCCGTAGGCCTGGCCCAGGGCCAGCTTGGCCCCGTCGACCTGGTGCTCGCCGGCCTGGCCGCGCACCTGCATGGCCACCTCCAGGAAGCGAAGCATTCCCGAGGCGCCGATCGGGTTGGAGGACAGCACCCCACCAGATGCGTTCCAAGGGATGTCGCCGTCGAAGGCCGTGGCCCCCGCTTCGGTCAGCTTCCAACCGTCACCGAGGTCGCAGAACCCGAGGTTCTCCAGCCACATGGGCTCGTACCAACTGAAGGGCACGTAGACCTCGGCGCAGTCGAACTGCTCGCGGGGGTTGGTGATGCCGGCCTGGGCGTATACGTCGGCCGAGCAGTCGCGCCCGGCCTGCGGGTTGATCTGGTCCCGCCCGGCGAACATGGTGGGCTCCGACCGCATGGCCATGCCGTGGATCCATGCCGGCGGATAGTGGCCGGAGATCGCGTCCTCCGAGGAGAGCACCATGGCCGCCGCACCGTCCGAGGACGGGCACGCCTCGAGGTAGCGCAGCGGGTCCCACAGCATCATCGAGTCCTCGACCATCTTCATGTCGATGTCGGGCAGATGCAGGTGCGCATATGGGTTCCGCATGGCGTTCTTGCGGTCCTTGACCGCCACCATTCGACCGATGTACTCAGGTGCCCCCGACCGGCGCATATAGGCCCGGATGTGGGGGGCGAAGTAGCCGCCCGCTCCGGCCAGCAGCGGTGCGGCGAACGGCTGGGGAACCGACAGCGCCCACATGGCGTCGGAGTCCGACTGCTTCTCATAGGCGACCGTGAGCACCCGCTTGTGGATGCCCGAGGAGATGAGGTGGGCGGCCACCAGGGCGGTGGAGCCCCCGACCGAGCCGGCTGTATGTACCCGGAACATCGGCTTGCCGACGGCCCCGAGGGCCGGGGCGAGGTAGATCTCGGGCATCATGTTGCCCTCGAACATGTCCGGGGCCTTGCCGATCACGACGGCGTCGATGTCCGACCAGGTCAGGTCGGCATCGGCCAACGCCATCTTGGCCGCCTCACGCACGAGTCCGGCGATGGACACGTCGTCCCGCTTGGACTTGTGGTGGGTCTGGCCCACTCCGATGACTGCACAGCGCTCTGCCATCACTCCCCCTCCAAGACGCATACGAGATTCTGTTGGAGACACGGTCCCGACGTGGCATGGGCCACGGCGCGGTCGGCCTTGCCCGAGCGGATCCGCTCGGCGGCCTCGCCGATCCGGATCAGACCGGCCGACATCAGCGGGTTGGCCGCCAGCGGGCCCCCCGACGGATTGATGACCACCGAGTCGTCGAGGCCGAGAGCCTCGGCGACGATGATCTCCTGATGGGCGAAGGGTGCGTGGATCTCGGCCACGTCGACCTTGCCGGAAGCGACACCGGCCATCTCGGCGGCCTTGGCCGTCGACGGCGACGAGGTGAGATCCCGAGCACCCAGCGAGTGGGTCTCCATCCGGTGGTCGAAGCCGGTGATCCACACCGGGCGGTCCGACCATTCGCGTGCCTTGTCGCCGGCGGCCAGCACGATGGCGGCGGCACCGTCGGTGATCGGCGGGAGGGCGTGGCGTCTCAACGGGGCGACCACGTACTCGTCTTGGAGGAGCACCTCGGGCGAGACGTCCTTGGCCACCTGCGCCTTGGGATTGGAGAGCGCGTCGCGGCGGCTGCGCGAGGCGATGGCGGCGAAGTCGGCCTCGGTGGCCTTGCCGGCATCGATCAGCGCCCGAGCCTGCAACGCGCTCAGGCTGACGATGTCCGGCCAGAGCGGAGCCTCGTAATAGGGATCCATCTGGAGGGTGAGGATCTCGTTCAGGTCGCCCAGCGAGGAGCGCCCGAACGAGTAGACCAAGGCGGCGTCGATTTCGCCTTCTTGGAGCAGCACCCAGGCCTCGTAGAGGGCCCAGGCGCCGTCCATCTCCACGTGACTCTCGCGCTTGGGGGGCCAAACGCCGACGGCGTCGAGGGCCATCACGAAGCTGAACGGTCCGCCGATCAGGTAGTCGGTGGATCCTGAGCAGATGAAGCCGACGTCATCCTTGGTGATGCCGATGTTGCCGAAGACTTCGGCGATCACTGGCATCAGGCCCTCGACCTCGTTGCGCTCGTCGTCCTTGCGGACGTTCTGCGACTGGGCGAACGAGGCGATGGAGACGGGTCGGACGGTCCTTTCGGCGGCGCTCACAGGTACTCCTTGTAGGTCTCGTAGTCGGCGTCGGTCTCACCATTGGGCCGGAAGTACCGGACCGAGGCGAGGGACGGGGTCAGCTCGGACTCGTCCACCCACACCGCCTCGACCCGCATACCCATGCGGATCTGGTCGGCGGGGATCTCCTGGATGAGGCCCATGAACGAGACGTTGGCCCCGTCGAGCAGCACCTGGGCGCAGATGTAGGGGATCTCGATCGACTGGCCGGCAAAGGGGACGTTGACCACGCAGTAGGTGGTCACCGTGCCCACGTTGGACAACAAGACGTCCTCGGTGGTGGGCACGCCGTCGGTCGGGCAGGACCCGCGGCTCGGCACGTAGACCTTGCCGCAAGACGGGCATCGCTGGCCCATGAACTTGCCCTGCTCTAGCCCTCGGAGGAACCGAGACTGGGCCACGCCGGGGGTGAAGTCGAAGTCGAGCCGGATCGGGGTGGCCAGCGTGGTCACCGGTCCGGCTGTCGTCTCGTCCGCCATCAGGCTGCACCTCCCTCGACCACGAAGGCCTCGATGTCGGCCATCGAGCCGATGCGCTCGGAAGCAGGCCGGAAGCGTGCCGTCACGCGGGTGCCGGTGGCCAGGTCGTCAGGACCGGCGGCATCCACCGCGTGGAGCATGGCCGTGTCGGCGCCGTCGAGGGTAATCAGCGCCCAGGCGAAGGGGGTCTGGAGCGGGTGCTTGCGCAGCGGGGTGGATACCCAAGCCCACGAGGAGATGACGCCGCCGGGGCCGACCTCGACGAGCTCGCCCACGTCGTCGCTGGTGATCGGGTCGTACTCGGTGGGCGGCACGATGATCGATCCGTTCGAGCCGGTGGCCCCCAGGAATCGACCGTCACGGAGGGCGGTCAGAAATGCCCCGATGATCGGACCCGTCGACCGTGAGTACGGATATTCGAGCCGGTGTTCTGCATGCAGTACTTCGCTGTCGGCCATGCCGGACCTCCCCCTGTGCGTACGTCGGACGTGACGGTCAAAATGTAGAACAGATTCCAGTTCTGCGCCTCTTCAGGACCGTATTGCCAATCAATGACTGGACTGATCGGGTCGGCTAACTTCTTTCATCATGGCGACCCCGACCGAGATCCAAGCCCGTGCCGATGCGATCCAGTGGTTCCACTCGATTCCGCTGGGCGACGGAGTCGTCACCAAGGGGCTGGCGGAAAAGGCCCTCCCCGAGTCGTGCTTTCCCGACGTCTCCGGCAAGAGCGTCCTCGACATCGGGGCGTGGGACGGGTACTACTCCTTCATGGCCGAGCGGCTCGGCGCTGGTCGCCAGGTGGCCTTGGATCACTACGCCTGGGGTGTCGACTTCGTTGCTCGGGGCGCCTATTGGAACAAGTGCGCGGCCGAGGGCGTCCTGCCCGACCAGTCCCTCGACCTGACCGACTTCTGGCAGCCCGACCTGCCTGGGCGCAGGGGCTTCGAGCTCGCCTCAGAAGTGCTCGGCTCCGCCGTCACTCCCCTGGTGACCGACTTCGCCACTACCGACATCGAGGCGCTCGGCACCTTCGACGTCGTGTTCTATCTCGGCGTGCTCTATCACATGAAGGAGCCGCTGACCTGTCTCGAGCGGCTGCGTGCGGTCACCGGCGAGGTCGCCGTCATCGAGACCGAAGCGGTCCACCTGCAGCACCTCGAGCACGAGAGCCTGGCCCAGTTCTACGCCGGCGGCGACCTCAACGCCGACTTCGGCAACTGGTACGTCCCCAATGAGACGGGTCTCCACGCCATGTGCAGGGCGGCTGGGTTCACCTCGGTGAAGACGGTGCTCGGACCGCCGCTCCCCGGCCCGATGCAGCCCGAATCGCTGCCCACCCGGTTGGGCCGCAAGATCGGGAAGATCCCGCGACGTGACCATCTATCGGCACCCAGTGTCCGGTACCGGGCGGTCGTCCACGCCTTTCCGTAGGGCCTGAGCCACACGTTGCCGCCCGACTGAGCCACGAGGGGCCAGGCGTCCACGCCACTGCATCGACGGGCGCTACCGTTGCCCGATGGCCGACTCCACCACCGCCCCGGGCGCCACCAAGCGTCCCAACATCCTGCTCGTCGTCTCGGACCAAGAGCGCCAGCGCTCCTGGCTCCCAGAAGGCACCTCGCTACCGTGGCGCGACCGGCTGCGGGCCGAAGGACTCGAGTTCACCGACTACTTCACCCACTCGTCGCCGTGCTCGCCGAGCCGGGCCAGCCTCTTCACCGGCCGCTATCTGCAGGGCCACGGGGTGCTCGACAACGTGATCATGCCCGAGCACGACGAGCTGCCCACCTCCACACCGACGCTCGGCTCGCTGCTCGACGGTGCGGGCTACCGCTCCTCCTACATCGGCAAGTGGCATCTCTCCCACGCCGCCCAGCCCGACATGGAGGCCTACGGGTTCGCCGACTGGGACGGGAACGACCGGCACTTCATGGGATGGGCGGGAACTGGTGTCCACTTCGACCCGATCATCGCCTCCAACGCCGCCCACTGGCTGAGTGAGAACGCCGGGCCCGACCAGGGCGGCGACGAGCCCTGGTTCCTCACCGTCGCCCTCGTCAACCCGCACGATGTCATGTGGTTCCCCGTGGACCAGCCGGGGTACGAGGAGCAGCACCCCGACGACGTGGCCATGATCAAGCGGGTGCTCGAGTCCGCCGCCTGGAAGGATGACGAAACCCTCCCCATCTACCGCGAGCCCTACCCCGAAGTCTGCGACACCCTTCCGGCCAACTTCGGCGACTCGCTCCACACCAAACCCGAGGCGCACCGCCAGTGGCGATGGGACCAGCAGCACAACCTCTGGGGGTACATCGACCCGTCGGACAAGGCGAGCTGGCTGCGCAACCTCGACTACTACGTCCACCTCCACCACTTGGCCGACGACAGCCTCGGCAAGGTGCTCGGCGCACTTGAGGCCTCCGGCTCGTGGGATGACACCATCATCATCTTCACCTCCGACCACGGCGACATGTGCGGCTCGCACGGCCTGCGGTCCAAGGGACCGTTCGTCTACGACGAGATCATGCGGGTGCCGCTCTACATCAAGGTCCCCGGCACGACCACCCCGGGCACGGTCACCTCGGCGCTGGGCTCCCACGTCGACCTGGCCGCCACCATCTGTGCGCTGGCCGGCGTCGACCCGGCGACCACGGCTGCAACCGTGCAGGGCAAGGACCTGACGCCCGTGCTGGCCGACCCCGCCACCTCGGTCCGCGATCACATCCTGTTTGCGCAGGACTCGGCCCAGACGGTCAACCTCAACCGGATCCGGTATGCGCTGCGGGGCTTCTACGACGGCACCACCAAATACGCCCGCTACTACGGGGTCGGCGGGGGCAAGCCCAGCACGGGGCTGTGGGGGAAGTCTCCCGGCCACAAGCTCTTCGACGTGGACTGCGCCTTCGACGACAACGACCACGAGTGGTACGACCACGGAACCGATCCCCACGAGCTGGTCAACCTGGCCAACGACCCGGCCCGGGCGACCGAGCTGCGCGATACCTATGAGCGGATGCGCACCTACGAGCAGGAGTCGTTCATCACCCTCGATTGACCCGAGGTGGCGGCGG
>CAININ010000356.1 GCA_903849265.1 uncultured Acidimicrobiaceae bacterium | reverse complement strand
TTCACTTACGTCGGCAAGGCCCTGGCCTACGTGCTGGCCACCGATCCCACCGATGCCGATGCGATGTGCACCTTGCGCCGCGGGTTCGGGACCGAGGCGTCGGTGGCCGACCACGCCGCATTCGAAGCGCGGTTCTCCTGTGTGCTGACCGAGGGCTACGGGTCGAGCGAAGGAGGGGCGGCCATCAACCGGGTGCCGGGGACCCCAGTGGGCTCGCTCGGGATGCCGTCCGAAGATGTTGTGGTGCTCGACCCGGTGACCCTGCGCGAGTGCCCCCCGGCCGAGTTCGACCGGTCGGGCGCCCTGGTGAACGGCGCGGACGCAGTCGGCGAGATCGTCAACCGGTCGGGCACGGGCCGGTTCGAGGGCTACTACAACGACGTGGGCGCCACCACAGATCGGAGCCGGAACGGGTGGTACTGGACGGGGGATCTCGCCTACCGGGACGTCGCCGGCTTCTTCTACTTCGCCGGCCGTGGCGGTGATTGGATGCGCGTCGACTCGGAGAACCTCACCGCCGGACCCATCGAGCGGGTCCTGGTCCGCTACGTCGAGATCGCCGCCGCCGCGGTCTATCCCATGCCGGACCCGCGCTCCGGTGACCAGGTCATGGCAGCCTTGGAGCTGCTGCCCGGCCGCACCTTCGACCCGGTCGAGTTCTCCCGGTTCCTGGCCGACCAGGATGACCTCGGCACCAAGTGGGTCCCGGCGTTCCTGCGGGTGACCGATGCGCTGCCTCAGACAGCCAGCGGCAAGGTGACCAAGGGGCCGCTGCGAACCGACGGCTGGCGCCAAGGCGACGATGCCGTCTACCGGCGCCTGCTCGGGACGGACTCTGGTCCAGGCCAGATCACCTACGTGCCGCTCACCTCGGCCGACCGGGAGATGCTCCTCGACGAGTTCCGTCGCCACGGGCGGATGGGGCTGATCGGGGGATGAGCTCGCAAGAACAGCCGGAAGACCGAAAGGGAGTGCTCGATCGGTTCGATGCGTTCCAGCAGCGTCACCGGGGCCTCGCCGTAGTGTCCGCCACCCTGGTGAAGTGGCGGGAAGACGGAGCCGGCCGCCTTTCGGATCTGATGGCCTATTCGGCGTTCTTGGCCGTGTTTCCGCTCCTGCTCGTCCTGCTGACCCTGGTGGAAGTACTCCTCTACGGGCACCCCGCGGCACAGAAGGACGTGGTCGACGCCGCCTTGCGACAGTTCCCCGACATGGGCAACGAGCTCCAGCACAACGTCACCGGCCTGTCGGGTCGCAACACCGCACTCTTGGTGATCCTGTTCCTCTGGCTGGTGTTCGGCAGCCTCCGGCTCAGCCGCAGCGCCCAGGGGATGATGGCGACCGCCTGGTCGGTCCCGAGGGACGAACTGCCGACCTTCGGCCGGTGGCTGCCCCGGGCGCTCGGCTTCCTGGTCGTCATCGGTCTTGGATTCATCGCCGGCGGGGCGCTGGCTGGTATCGGAAGCTTCGGTGGCCTGGGGGCGGCTTCGGCCCTGGTCGGCTTCGTCGGCTCGCTGGCGGTGAACATCGCCATGTTCTGGGCTGGGTTCGCCATTGTGGTGTCGGTGCCCGAACCCGGGCGCACCTTGTGGCGAGGTGCCGTGGTGGCGGGCATCGGGTGGACCATCCTGCAGTTCGTCGACGCACTGCTGGTGACCCACGAGCTCCGGCACTATCAGAGCCTGTACGGCACGTTCGCCACGTTTGTCGTGCTGCTGTGGTGGATCGGGATCGGCACGGTCATCACGACGTTTGCCGCCGAGCTCGATGTGGTCGTCGGTCGAGGGCTGTGGCCGCGATCGTTGCGACGCCCCGAAGCGGCATCGGCGGCTGACGGTCAGTCGACGAGCGCGGGTGCCGACGCCTGATCGGCGTCGTCGTCCCAACCGGCCCCGGTGGACGGGGCACCTGGCGGGGGGATGATGAAGCCCAGCAGCCCGCCGGCCAGCACGACGACCGAGGCGATCAGGAATGCCCGGGCGTAGCCCTCGGTCATGGCCAGCTTGAGGGCCTCCGACGCACCGGCAGGGTGGCCCGAGCGGACGGTGGCGCCCACGATGGTCGCCGTCCGTGAAGCAGCAAGGGTGGTCAGCGCCGCGAGCCCGATCGAGGCGCCGATCTGGCGGCTGCAGTTGACCAGGCCCGAGGCCAGGCCGGCGTCCTCGTGGGGGACGCCACCGGTGGCCAGCAAGGCGATCGGGGTGAAGGCCAGGCCCATTCCGAACGTGGCGAGGATGCCGCCGCCGCAGACCCCGGTCCAGTAGCTGTCGCCCGCCTGGATGAACGACAGCCAGAAGAGGCCGCCAGCACCCATGAGCGCACCCGCCATCAGGACGTTGCGGGGCCCGAACCGAGGGGAGAGCCGGCCGCTCAACGTGGCACCGGCGGCAATCGCCACCGTCTGGGGCAGGAACGTGAGCCCGGTCACCACTGGGCTGTAGCCGAGCACCTGCTGCAGGAAGAGGGAGAGGAAGAACCACATGGCGAACGTCCCCACGCCGAAGCAGAACATCACCAGGTTGGCCCCGGTGACCGACCGGACCCGGAACAGCCGCAGCGGCACGAGCGGATGGGAGGCCACCTTGGCCTCGATGGCGACGAAGGCGACGAGCAGCACAAGCGATGCCAGAAGCACGACGAGGGTAGAGGTCGCCGTCCACGGCACCACATCGGTGTGGGAGATGGCGTAGACGAGGAGGAACAGGGCGCCGGTGACTGTGGCTGCGCCGGCCAGGTCGAGTCGGCGGCGAGGCCCTTCGGCCTTCGATTCGTGCAGGCGCAGGCGGGCGACGGCGAAGAGGGCGATGCCGATGGGCACGTTGACGAACAGGATCCAGCGCCACGACAGGTACTGAGTGAGGATTCCGCCGAAGAGCGCTCCGGCGGCACCCCCTCCGGCCGCCACGGCGCTCCACATGCCGAATGCCTTGGCTCGGGCCCGCTGATCCCGGAAGGTCACGGTGAGGATGGTCAGCGTGGCCGGCGACAAGATGGCGGCCCCGACCCCTTGCAGGGCCCGGGCGGCGATCAGCGTCGTCTGGTCGGTAGCGAACCCGCCGAGCAGGCTGGCCGCGGTAAACAGACCGAGGCCGACGAGGAAGATCCGGCGACGTCCGAACAGGTCGGCCAGCCGGCCGCCGAGCAGCAGCAGGCCTCCGAAGGTGAGT
Source organism: uncultured Acidimicrobiaceae bacterium (assembly GCA_903849265.1). GTDB lineage: Bacteria > Actinomycetota > Acidimicrobiia > Acidimicrobiales > RAAP-2 > Bog-756. The sequence continues at coordinate 6,451 of CAININ010000356.1, read as the reverse complement.
GCGTAGGCGGTCACGACCCATTGCAGATCGACGGCCCGGAAGTGCAGGCTCGACTGGATGGCCGGCAGGGCCACGTTGACGATCGACACATCGAGCACGACCATGAATTGGGCCAGGCAGACCACCACGAGGATCACCCCGTCCGACGACCGGGCCCGCCCGGCAACTGGGCTCTCGGGCGCGTCAGACGAGAGGGGTGAGGAGTCGGGCATGTGCACGATCGTAGGCGCAGCTTGTCGGGGGCCGATCGATGCGGCGGCGCCTGTCGCCGCTGTCGAGTGCGGCCATGTGCGCGCAGGCACGCTCAGACGGCGAGCCGTTCGACCAGCCGGTGCCGGGCATCGGGCCACTCGTCGGCCAGTATCGAGAAGATCGCCGAGTCCCGGATGGTCCCGTCCGAGGCCGGCCGATCGGCCCGCAGCACGCCGTCGAGCGAACAGCCCAGACGGGCGATAGCCGTGCGCGAGCGGGTGTTGCGGGCATCGGTCTGCAATCGCACCGCCCGGACTCCCCAGGTGGCGAAGGCATGGTCCAGCATCAGCAGCTTGGCCTCGGTGTTGACCGGGGTGCGCTGGGCCGCCGGGTCGATCCAAGTGTGGCCGATGCTGGCCCGGTCGGCGGTGCCGACCTGGGCGACCGGCTCCGCACCGGGGGAGAGCGCCGTCCAGTCCCAAGGATCGAGCTCGTAGAATCGGGTGCTTCCCACCACCCGGTGGAGTGCGATCGACACGGTGGCGAACGGGACCTGGTGGCCGGCGGCGGCGCACTCGAGGGCGTCGGTCACGTATGCGGCGACTGACATGCGGTCGCAGGGCACCACGGTGTAGCCGAACGACGAACGGTCTCCTGTGGCCGCGGCGAGCAGGCCGTCGATGTGGTCAGTGGACAGGGGCTCGAGTCGGACGTGGGTGCCTTCGAGCACGATAGGAGCGAACATCTCCTCAGTCTCGCCGATCTGGCCCTCTCTGCGCTCAGGTCTGCGCCCGTGACTTCACTCGTGTCTGCATTCAGGGGCCGTGGTTCGGCCCGCTCACCCCAGGTGCCCTCGGCCGCCCTGGGCGCCCGTAGTATCTGGTCGCTGGCCCGTGCCGCCGGCTTGTCCTGACTGCCCGCCCTGACTGCCCGCCCGCTCTACCGGCGACTGCCGCCCCGGTACTCGCCCACCATCCCACCGCCCCCCCATGTAAAGGAAGCGCCCCGTGTTCCGCCCGGTTCCTGCTGAAGCCGATTTTGCCGCACTCGAGGACGAGGAGCTGGCCCGGTGGAGCACGCACCGCGTCTTCGAGCGGTCCGTCGAGCTGCGGGCCGGAGCCGAGCCATGGGTCTTCTACGAAGGTCCGCCCACGGCCAACGGCCGCCCTGGGCTGCACCATGTCTGGGCCCGCGTCTACAAGGACCTCTTCTGCCGGTACCGCACGATGCGGGGCTACGCCGTCCCCCGTAAGGCCGGGTGGGACACCCACGGGCTCCCGGTCGAGGTCGAGGTGGAGAAGCAGCTGGGCATCACGGCCAAGCGCCAGATCATCGAGGAGGTGGGGATCGCCGAATTCACCCGCCTCTGCAAAGAGTCCGTCCGCAACTACGTGGGGGAGTGGAAGACCCTCACGGAGCGGATCGGTTATTGGATCGACATCGACGACGCCTACTGGACCTTCAGCCCCGACTATGTCGAGTCGGTGTGGGCGAACCTCAAGGGTATGTGGGACCAGTCCTTGCTCTACGAGGACATCAAGGTCGTTCCCTACTGCCCCCGGTGCGGCACTGCGTTGAGCAGCCACGAACTCGGCCAGCCCGACGTCTACCGCGAGGTCGAGGACGAGTCGGCCTACGTGCGCTTCCCTCTGACCGACGAGGGATCTGCCGCTGCCGGCGTGTGCGCAGCCCTCGGCCGGACGTCCCTCGACGGTCTGGCGCTCGTCGCCTGGACCACCACGCCGTGGACCTTGCTCTCCAACACCGGCGCGGCGGTAGGACCCGAGCTCGAGTACGCCCTGGTGGGCGATGCCATCGTCGCTGCCACCTTGGTCGAGCAGGTGTTCGGCGAGGGGGTGACCGCCGACGCGGTCGTTGCTGGATCTGCCTTGATCGGACTGCACTACCAGCGCCCGTTCGACGACGTCGAGCCCGGACCGGCGGACGCGGCCCGGGTGGGCTGGCGGGTGGTCGGGGGCTCGTTCGTCGAGGCCGACGAGGGAACCGGGATCGTCCACCTCGCTCCGGCGTTCGGTGAGATCGACCGTCAGGTGGGCCGGGAGAACGACCTGCCCACCCTCAACCCGGTGGGCCCAGACGGCAGGTTCACCGATGCCGTGGCCTGGCTCGAGGGCGAGTCGGTCCGTGACACCAACGGAACCGTCAACGACCGACTCGAGGCCGCCGGGCTGCTGGTGCGGCGCAAGCCCTACCTCCACCCCTACCCGCACTGCTGGCGGTGCAGCACGCCGCTCATCTACTGGGGGAAGCCGAGCTGGTACATCCGCACCTCGGACCGCAAGGCCGATCTTGTCGCACAGAACCAGACGATCGGCTGGCATCCCGAGCACATCCGCGACGGACGGATGGGGGAGTGGCTGTCCAACAACGTCGACTGGGCGCTCTCCCGCGATCGGTTCTGGGGCACCCCGCTGCCCATCTGGCGGTGTGACGAAGGACACGTCCAGTGCGTGGGATCGCTGGCGGATCTGTCTGCACTCTGCGGCTCCGATGTGTCCGACATCGACCCCCATCGCCCGGCCATCGACGAGGTGGTCTTCCCCTGCCCCGACTGCGCGGCATCAGGCGACGACGTCGTCATGCGCCGGGTCGAGCCGGTCATCGATGCCTGGTTCGACTCGGGATCGATGCCGACGGCCCAGTGGGGCTACCCGGGGGCCCCCGGCTCCGACGAGTCGTTCGTCTACCCGGCCGACTTCATCTGCGAGGCCATCGACCAGACACGCGGCTGGTTCTACTCGCTGCTAGCCGTCAACACGCTGGTGCGAGGGTCCACGCCATATCGCAACGTCCTCTGCCTCGGACACATCGTCGACGCCGACGGGCGCAAGATGTCCAAGAGCGTCGGCAACGTCATCGACCCGTGGGAGATCCTCTCCACCCGGGGGGCCGACCCGCTGCGGTGGTGGATGTTCTCCCAGGGCTCGCCGTGGACACCCACCCGAGTGAGTTTCGAGGCCATCGACGCCGCCATGCGGGACTCGATGCTTACCTTGTGGAACACGTGGTCCTTCTTCACCACGTATGCCGACCTCAACGGGTTCGACCCGGCAGATCCCGGCATTCCGGCAGCCGTCGACAGGTCGATGCTGGACCGCTGGATGCTGTCGCGGCTGCACGACACCGTCGCCCGGGCCACCGAGTCCCTCGACGGCTATGAGCCGTTTCCGGCGGCCACGGCCATCGCTGAACTGATCGACGACACCTCCAACTGGTTCGTGCGTCGCAGCCGCCGCCGGTTCTGGCGCACCGACCCTGGCGCTGACCCGGCGGACTCGCTCGGTGCCCAGGCCACGCTGCACGACGTCTTGGTGACGGTGGCCCGACTGCTCGCCCCGATGACGCCGTTCCTGGCCGACCGGATGTGGCGCGACCTGACCGGTGCGGACGAGTCCGACTCGGTCCATCTGGCCGACTGGCCCGAGGTCGACGCCGCACTGGTCGACCCTGGACTCGAGGAGAGCATGGCCCTGGCTCGGCGCTTGTCGTCACTGGGCCGGGCCGCCCGGGCCGAGGCCGGAGTGAAGGTGCGCCAGCCCCTGGCCCGAGCGCTCGTCTACCTGCCCCCGGGCAGCCCCGTGCCCCCGCCGGGCGTGGTGGAAGACGAGCTCAACGTGGACCGTGTCGAGGCCACCGACGAGCTGGGCGACGTGCTCGCCTACGAGCTGGTCCCCAACTTCAAGCTGCTCGGGCCACGCATCGGCAAGCGCGTCCAGGACCTGCGTGCCGCCATGGTGTCCGTCGACGGGGTGGCCGCGGCAGCCGACTTGGCCGCTGGCCGGCCCGTGGTGGTCGAACTGGCCGACGGGCCGCTGGAGCTGAGCGGCGAGGAGGTGGAGCTGCGCGTACGGGCTCAGCCGGGCTTTGCCGTGTCGCGCGACGGCGCCGAGGTGCTCGCGCTCGACCTCGCCCTCGACGACGACCTGCGCCGCCGTGGATTGGCACGTGAGGTCATCCGCAACGTCCAGGACCTGCGCAAGGCCAGCGGTCTTGAAGTCTCGGACTGGATCCACCTCCACCTGGTCGGCCTCGACGACCTCGCCCCGCTGTTCGACTCCATCGGACGCGAGGTGCTGGCCCGGTCGGTGTCGACCGAGCCGCTGGTCGGAGGCGAGGACGGAACCCTGATCGACCTCGACGACGGCGAGTCCGCACGACAGGCGACAGCGTGGGTGGTCAAGGCGTGATCACCTCGGCCCGGACTCGCCTGGCGAGGACGTGCTCGCGGTGACCGGGTCCGTCCGGGGCGAGCCCTGCGTCTTGGCTGTCGACCTCGGCACCGGCGGCCCGAAGGTGGCCGTCGTGTCCGAGGCGGGGCGGATCCTGGCTCACGCCACCGAGCCGGTGCCGCTCCACCTCCTCGAGGGCGGCGGTGCCGAGCAGGATCCCGACGACTGGTGGGCGGCCATCAGCGCCGCATCACGTCGGGCGGTGGCCGAGGCCGGCCCGGTCGAACTGATCGGTGTCGGGTGCACGGCGCAATGGTCGGGGACGGTCCCGGTAGATGCCAACGGCAGCGCACTCATGCGTGCGGTCATCTGGATGGACTCCCGCGGCAACAGCGCCATCCGAAAGGTGGCCGGCGGATCGGTCAACGTGCTCGGATACGACCCCCGCAAGCTGATGCGCTGGGTCCAGGTCACCGGAGGGGCGCCCGGCCTGTCGGGCAAGGACCCGGTCGCTCATATCCTCTTCATCCGCGAGGCGTTCCCCGATGTCTACGCCCGGACGACGACGTTCTTGGAGCCGGTCGACTACCTCAACCTTCGGCTCACGGGCGAGGTGTCGGCCTCGTACGACTCGATCGCCGCCCACTGGGTGACCGACAACCGGAACATCGACCGTGTCGACTACGACGCCAAGCTGCTCGAGTGGACCGGCCTCGACCGAGGACGCCTGCCCGACCTGGTCGCACCCGGCACGATCATCGGCCAGGTGACGGATGCGGCCGCAGCTGATCTGGGGATCCCGGCCGGCCTGCCCGTCACTACCGGGTCCGGTGACGTGCACTCCGCGGTGTTCGGCTCTGGGGCGGTGGCAGATTTCGAAACCCACCTCTACATCGGTACCTCCTCGTGGATCTCGGGGCACGTGCCCTTCAAGAAGACCGCGCCCACCTCCAATGTGGCCTCTATCCCGGCGGCGCTGGCCGGTCGCTACCTGATCGCCGACGAGCACGAAACCGCCGGTGCCTGCCTTACCTTCCTGCGTGACAATTTGGGTTTCGCCGACTCCTTCGACGAGATGAACGCCATGGTCGACCGGGTGCCTGCGGGCAGCGGCCGGGTCCTGTTCACCCCGTGGCTGAACGGGGAGCGCTCACCGGTCGATGACCACACAGTGCGGGGCAGCTTCCACAACCTGTCGTTGTCGACGACCCGCGACCAGATGGTCCGAGCCGTCTACGAGGGCGTGGCCCTCAACTCGCGCTGGCTGCTCGAGGCGGTGGAGAAGTTCGCCGGAAGGCGCCTCGACTCGCTGGCCTTCGTGGGCGGCGGCGCCAACTCGGACCAGTGGTCCCAGATCCACGCCGATGTACTCGGTCGAGAGATCCGACAGGTGGCCGACCCGGTGCTGGCGAACGTGCGCGGAGCGGCCATCCTGACCCTGCTCGCCTTGGATCGCATCGCGCTCACAGACGTACCGGCGATGGTCGAGGTGAAGCGCACCTACCGGCCCGATCCGGCCAACGCAGCCGAGTACGACCTGCTCTTTGCTGAGTTCGTCACCCTCTACAAGCAGACCAAGGGGATCTTCAAGCGGCTCAACCGGTTCTAGGGCCCGCAGTCCGGCCGTGGGAGGGCTAGGCCATACGCTCGCGAGCCCGATTGGCTGCGCTGACCACGGCCGCCAGCGAGGCGTCCAGGATGCTCGAGTCCATGCCGACACCCCACCAGGTGGAGCCGTCGTCGCCCTCGGCCTCGACGTAGGCCACCGCCGAAGCGCCACTGCCCGAGGTGAGGGCGTGCTCGCTGTAGTCCTTGACCTCGAAGCGGACTCCGAGGTCGGCGCGCAGCGCCCCCACGAGCGCATCGATGGGACCGTTGCCCTCGCCCATGACGGTGCGGGGCTCGCCGTCGACCAGAAGTTGGGCCGTCACCGAGGTGCGCCCGCCGCCGGTGGTCATCTCGCTACCGAGGATGCGGAGTCCGGCTTCGTCGGAGAGGTAGTGGTCGGCGAATACGTCCCACATCTCGCCGGGCTTGATGACGGTGCCCGACCCCTCGGTAACGGCCTG
>CAININ010000355.1 GCA_903849265.1 uncultured Acidimicrobiaceae bacterium | reverse complement strand
GTTGAGCTGCGACCGTTCCAGGTCGAGCCCACAGAGTCATAGACCCTGCCTGTCTGTTCAGAGGGTCGTCGCCGAGCCGGAAGCTGATGCCTCACAGGTGACCCGGACGAACTCGTCGAGCACCCGAGCTGCGGACCCGTCATCGATCAGCGATGCAGCGAGAGTCACCCCGGCGGCCAGGTCAGCGACCCGGCCGACGACGGTCAGGGCTGCGGCGGCGTTGAGCACAGCGATGTCCCGATGCGCCGAGTGGTCTCCGCCCACGACACGACGGATGGCCTCAGCATTGACCGAGGCGTCGCCGCCGCGGAGTTCGTCCATCGTGGCCCGGGCCAGCCCGAACTCGGCCGGGTCGACCCGATAGATCGACACCGACACATCACCATCGCCGGCGGCGTCAGAGCCATCGGGTGTGCGGATCAGCTCGTGGATAGTAGAAGGCCCGGTGGTGGACAGCTCGTCGAGTCCGTCGTCACCATGGACCACCATCGCCCGCCGCGCCCCGTTGGCCGCCAGCACCCCGAGCATCTTGTCGGCCATGGATGCATCGCTCACCCCGACCACCTGGAACCGTGCCCGGCCGGGATTGGCCAGCGGGCCGAGGTAGTTGAACACCGTCGGGATCCCGAGCTCGCGTCGGATCGGCGCGGCAAACCGCATGGCCGGGTGGAACCGTGGGGCGAAGCAGAACCCGAGCCCCACCTCGTCGATGCACCGGGCCACGCCAACCGAGTCGAGGTCGGCCACGGCTCCGAGCGCCTCGAGCACGTCGGCTGCCCCCACGGCCGACGACGAGGCCCGCCCACCGTGCTTGCACACCTTGGCGCCGCTGGCGGCCACCACCAACGAGGCGATCGTCGACACGTTGATGCTGCGGAGCCGGTCGCCCCCGGTCCCACACGTGTCGACCAGATCGATGCCCGATGGCAGGTCGAGCGGCACGGCATGGGCCACCATGGCCCGCACGAAGCCGGTCATCTCCGATACTGACTCGCCCTTCGCCCGCAGTGCCACCGCCAGTGCGGCGATCTGGGCCGGCGTGGCCTCTCCGGACAGCACCTGCCCGAGAACTTCTTCGGCTTGATCGGCGGCCAGCGACTCGCCGTCGAGGATCCGGCCGAGCACGCCCGGCCAGCCGCCCATCGAATCGAAAGAAGCCAGCACGTCAGAGGAGCCCGCAGTCGGCTGAGGACCCCCGATGTCAGAAGCGCCCACGACGGTTCAGTCCCACCACAGGTCGTGGTTGAGCACACCCCGACCGATGAGGCCGAGCTGCACCTGAGACGTGCCCTCGACGATGGTGAGCTGGCGAGCGTCGCGGTACCAGAGCTCGGTCGGGTGGTCCTCCATATATCCGGCCGCACCCAGCAGCTGCACGGCCAGGCCCGAAGCCCGCACGGCCAGCTCGGTGGCGTGGTACTTCGCCATCGACAGGTAGGGGACGTACTCCTTGGTGAACTTGCCTTGGTCGGCAAGCCACGCCGAGCGGTAGGTGAGCAACCGGGCCGCCTCGATGTCCACCGCCACCTTGGCGATCTCCCACTGGATCCCCTGGAAGTCGGCGATGGTGTGCCCGAACGCTTCGCGCCCCTTGACGTACTCGGTGGCGTACATCAACGCACCCTCAGCCAGGCCGATCCCGCGGGCGGCCACGATGGGCCGCATGGCGTTCAGCCCCAGCATGGCCAGGCGGAACCCGCCGACCTCACCGACCACGTTCTCCTTGGGCACGTGCACGTTGTCGAGCACCAGCTCACCGGTGTCGACGCCCCGCACTCCCATCTTGCGGTCGGTGCCACCGACCGACACGCCGTCCCAATTGCGCTCGACGATGAAGCAGGTGATGGAGTCATGCGCCCGAGATGCCGGGTCGCCTGTTTTGGCGAACACGGTGTACCAGTCGGCCTGGACTACGCCGGACATCCAGCACTTGGTGCCGCTCAAGACCCAGTCGCCCTCGTGGCCCGGGCGCTCGTCGGGCACAGCCCGGGTGCGCATACCGGCCACATCGCTGCCGGCCTGGGACTCGGACAGACCGAATCCCGATCGCAGTTCTCCGCTGGCGATCCCGGGCAGATAGCGCTGCTTCTGTTCGTCGTTGCCAGCGATCAGGATCGGGCCCGAGGGCAGGCGGGTCAGCAGCAGCATCAGGGCCGCCGTGTTCGAGTACTTGGCCACCTCTTCGATGGCGATGGTCAGGCCCAAGATGCCGGCACCGGAGCCGCCGAGCTCTGTCGGCAAGCACAGGCCGAGGAGGTCGGCATCGCGGAAGGCATCGAAGATGTCCTGTGGGTACTCCCCTGACGTGTCGATCTCCCGAGCCCGGGGCTTGATCTTGTCCTGGGCCAGTCGACGGACGGAGTCCTGGAGGGCGGCGAGTTCGGGCGAGAGATCGAAGTCCACGAAAGGTGAGGCTACCCGAGGTGCCGTCGG
>CAININ010000354.1 GCA_903849265.1 uncultured Acidimicrobiaceae bacterium | reverse complement strand
GCCTCGCCAGCCCACCCTGCCGACTCGAGGGCCGCTGTCGCTGCCGCATCCGCAGAGGAGCAGCAGTTGCACGCGAGCATCGTGGGGCTCACCTCCACGCAACACCAGCTCGACGCCGTGCTGGCTGCTCGGGTCGGCTCGCGTGCCGGCCACCCGCAGGTTGGGGCGCCGGTGACCTCGACGGCGCCGCCTGGCGCGGCTCCCACCACCCGGCCACCTGCTTCCGGACCGGCTCCGATCCGAAGTGCGCCTGCGGCCACCACTCCACCCGCTCCGCCGGCCGGGGGTTGGCACAGTGGACCAGCCAGCGAACCGACCACAGCGCCAACGGCATCTGGTGCGGTGACCACGACCGAGCCGCCGGCCCCACCGCCGACGACGGCCCCACCGCAGACGACCACGACGACGACGGCCCCACCGCGGACGACCACGACGACGACCCAACCGAATAGATGGGGAACCGATGACTAGGGACACTGACCGCAAGCCAGGACGCAAGCGCCGCAGCGTCGTCTCCTCCACAGTGGCCGCCGCCGCCACTGCCGGCGTCACGGGGATCACCATGGCGTGGGCAGTCACCTCGACGCCCGGACCGGGAGGTGCGGCAGGGGCCGCCACCCAGGTCTCCGGACAGATCGCCGCCGACAAGGCAGCCATGGCGCAGATCCGTCAGTCGATCACGTCCACCCAGAGTCAGCTCGCTGCGTTGGGGATCGTTGTACCGACATCGAGCGATGCCGCCTCCGGTGCGCCAGGGACGCCAGGGGCCACAGGCACCACCACACCCGGTGCCGCAGGATCGACACCTGGCTCGACCAGTTCCGGATCGACCGGACACCCAGGGTCACCGGGGTCCGCACAGTCGACATCGGGCGGGGCTGCCCCGACGGGTTGCTACGCAGCGAGCGCCGGCTCGTCAGGTGCCGCCCCCTCCGCCAACTCGGCATCGGGCGCAAGCCCCAGCTCGGGCGGAGGGTCGGCCCCGGCCAGCGCTGGACCGGCGCCCGCAGCGCCGACCGCCACCGCTCCCCCGGCGACCGCACCTCCGGCCACCTCGCCCCCCGTCACGTCACCTCCTGCCACGACACCTCCCCCCACCGTCACGGCCACGACGGGCGCCTCCGCAGCAGCGTGACCGTGACCCGGACAGCAGCGCCGGTCACGGTGCTCGGCACGGTGCGGGCCATGGCCTGCGACGTCACCGTCCACGGGCGCTCGGATCCACGCCGATCCAGCCCCGATCCGGTAGTCACCCGCGCCCTTGATGTGGTCCGCTCCGTACACGACATCTGCACCCGCTTCGACCCGACGAGCCCCCTCATGCAGGTCAACTCTCGGCCCGGCCAGTGGCACGAGGTGCCCGGGGTGCTGTTCGACGCCGTCGGAGCGGCATTCCTCGCCTACGAACTCACCGGTGGCGTCTTCGATCCCCGCGTGCTCGGCGATCTCGTCGACCTCGGTTACGACCGCTCCCTGCCCTTTGCCGACGGGGTCGAGACCCCGCACCGCGACCGGACGGGACGGGACGCTCCAGCGCCGTGGCGGCCCCGGTTCCGACCCGGGCCCCGGCCTGAGCTGCACCTCGGAGGAGATCCGATCGACCTCGGGGGCATCGGCAAGGGGCTGGCTGTGCGCTGGGCGGCCGAGGTGCTGCGTGGCGAGCTAGATGACTTCCTGATCGACGCCGGGGGCGACTGCGACTGCGACGGCACGGGTCCCGAGGCGGACGG
>CAININ010000353.1 GCA_903849265.1 uncultured Acidimicrobiaceae bacterium | reverse complement strand
GCCCGGTTCGGCTCTGTCGGCTCGGCGCACCTCATGGCGACCCCTCCCATCCGGCGACTCCTCAACTCTGCACCCGGGTCGACCACCACGTACCGGACCACGCTCAACGGGGTGGACACCCTGTTCCTCGCGAGCCCGATCCGGCAGGGTTCGGCGGTAGTGGGGACCCTCGTCGTGGCCTCTGACCTCTCCCAGTTGCACGCCGATCAGAACCGGGTAGTGGCCCTAGCGGCGGGGGAGGCCCTGGTGGCCCTGGTTGCAGCGGTCACTGGCGCCTACCTGCTGTTGCGGAGGCTGCTGCGAACCGTCGGGAGTATCACCGACACCGCTGCGTCGATCGAGAACGGGGACCTCGACCGCCGGCTCGGGGACCAAGGCACCGACGACGAAGTCGGCAAACTGGCGGCCACGTTCGATTCGATGCTCGACCGGCTCCAGGCCGCGATGGTCATCCAGCGAAGACTGCTCTCGGATGTCTCCCATCAGCTGCGCACGCCGCTGACCGTGGCCCGGGGGCACCTCGAAGTGCTGGCCCGACAGTCCCACACTGACGTTGCCGACGTGCGCGATACCGTCGCCGTGGTGGTCGACGAACTCGACCACATGCGAGCCCTGGTCGAGCGGCTCCTGCTACTCGGCCGCGCGTTGGAGCCCGACTTCTTGCAAGTCGAACGTCTCGACCTGCGCACGTTCCTGTCCGACCTCACCGAGTCGGCTCGAGTCCTCGCCCCCCGACGTTGGGCGCTCGGACCGGTACCGGACGTGGTGCTCGACGTAGATGTGGCCAAGCTTCGGGGCGCCCTTCTCAACCTGGTGGACAACGCAGTGGGCGCGACCGGTCCCGACGATGCCATCGAGGTACGGGTCATGTGGATTCCCACTGACGGCTCGCTGGTCCTGTCAGTCGAGGACTCCGGCCCTGGGATTCCTGACGAGCAGCTTTCCACGGTCCTGGCCCGGTTCGGCCGGCTGGGAAGTGCGGACCGCGAGGGAAGCGGGCTTGGTCTGGCCATCGTCACCGCAGTCGCCGAGGCGCATGGCGGGACCTTCTCGTTGGGGGTGTCCGACCTCGGAGGATGCCGTGCCGCCATCACTCTTCCGGCTTCGTGTGTCACCGTCGGCGTCGAGCGATCGCCGGTGGGTGTCTGATGCAGATCCTGATCGTGGAGGACGATCGGGGGATCACCTCGTTCTTGGAGAAGGGGCTCCGGGCCGAGGGGTATGCCACCGTGGTGGCCGGTACACCTGACGAGGCGCGGCTGGCACTCGGCACCGCCGACCCTCCGATAGACCTGGTTCTGCTCGACCTCGGGCTTCCCGGCGGCGAGGGTGGCGAGGTCCTGGCATGGCTGCGCGGCCTCGGCATGGCGACGCCGGTGATCATTCTGACGGCACGTGCCGAGGTCGAGCAGAAGGTGCGAGGACTGAATGGCGGGGCAAACGACTATGTGACGAAGCCCTTCTCCTTCGACGAACTGCTGGCCCGGGTCCGTGCGGTGCTGCGCACGGCCGAGCAGCCGAGCTCTTCGGAGATCGTGGTAGGCGACCTCCGTCTGGATCTGTTGACGAAGGTGGCCTGGCGGGCCGGGCAGCGAATCGAACTCGCTCCCCGAGAGTGGGCGCTGTTGGAGCTGTTCATGCGTCATCCACATCAGGTGCTGTCACGCGCGCAGATACTCAGCAGTGTGTGGGATCAGACGTTCGAGACCGGGAGCAATGTGGTCGATGTCTACGTCGGCTATCTCCGCAAAAAACTGAACAAGCCTGCACTCGAACCACTGCTGGTCACCGTACGAGGCGCGGGGTACCGGTTCGCCACTGATGCCACCGGGCGATCCGGGCAACCGGAGCGATCCGCAGACGCTCGGAACTGAAAGCGACGGTCTCCGCTCGAGCCGGCATGCAGAGGTCGGGGCCGTTGCTTGCAACTACCGGGCGGTGATGTACTCCATGAGTTCGTTGCGGTCCTTCTCCAATTCGCCCATCCGGCTCTTGACGACGTCGCCAATACTGATGATGCCGCAGAGACGACCGTCGCTGACGACCGGGACGTGCCGGATCCGCTCTTCGGTCATCAAGGTCATGAGCGAATCCGCGCTGTCGTCGGGCGAGCACAGGTGGACCGACGAGGACATGACGGTGTACACCGGCTGGGCGAGAACGTCGGCATGGAGCTCGCTCAGACAACGGACGATGTCGCGTTCGGACACGATGCCGTCGATGGAGCCGTCTCCGGGGGAGACCACCAGCGCTCCCACCCGATGGCGGACCATGTCGGCCACCGCCGTGCCGATCGTGGCCGTCCGAGGAATGGTGGCCACCTCGGATCCCTTGGACTCGAGAATCGCGGAAACCAGCATGTTCCCCCTTCCGGAGCGACGCGGACACGGCGCTCCCAGGCAGGCCCTCGGGTGGGGGCCCTCATGTGATCATCGCGCCGACAGAGGGAAAAGGGAACCCTGTTCGATTGATTCGTCGGTCGGATTCACGGGCGTGCCGCGGCCCGATCACATCCCGCTATCAGGTACCTATTCCGCTGCAATATGGGTAGTTGAGTTGCAATCCCCGGTGGTTTAGTGTCCCCACGAGTTGGTAAACAGCAGTTGACCGCAGCGTGAACGCACGGTGTCGAGGCTGCCCTATGAATTGGGTGACGGATGAAGCCAGGCGCCAAGATCAAGAACAGCACCCGCGTGGGGCTGGTGCTGGCCATCATGGCGTCCGGCGCCATCGCTGCAGGTTGCAGTTCGGGATCGAGCGGCACCGCCGCTCCGACGGCCAACCAGACCAATGTCACCTGGGCCGAGCCGCCGCAAGCACCGCCCAACTACATCTTCCCGTTCATGAGCCTGGCCTTCTTCAGTACGTCCAATCTCGGGGAGTTTCAGCAGTTGATGGTCCGGCCCCTCTACTGGTTCGGCCAAGGATCGGCGCCGACCCTCAATCCGTCGCTTTCGCTGGCGAAACCCCCTACCTACTCGGAGGACACCAAGACGGTGTCCATCAACCTGAACTCGTACAAGTGGTCTAACGGCGAAACAGTGACGGCGCAGAACGTCATGTTCTGGATGAACATGCTCCACGCTCAGAAGGCCAATTGGGCCGGATATGCGCCGGGCACCATTCCGGATGACGTCTCGAATGTAGTGATCAACAGTCCGACCCAGCTCACGATGACGCTGACGGGTGCCGTCAACAGTTACTGGTTCACCTACAACGAGCTGTCCCAGCTCACTCCCATGCCCAACGCCTGGGACGTGACGTCCACTGGGGGCGCTGCCAACTCCGGAGGGTGCGCAGCGGCGGCCTACGGCACGGCCGACGCAGCGTGCACCAACGTCTACACCTACCTGTCCAAGCAGTCGGGCTACGACCCAGCCAATCCCAAGGCCGCCAACAACTCGCTGTCGACCTATGCCACCAACCCGCTGTGGCAGGTCGTGGACGGTCCGTACCACCTGACCAAGTTCGATGCCAGCGGCAACGTGACCATGGCCATCAACCCGACCTACTCGGGTCCGATCAAGCCGACCATCAAGACCTTCCAAGAGCTTCCGTACACCTCCGACTCGGCCGAGTTCAACGCGCTGGTGGCCGGCAAGGTCGATGTGGGCTATCTGCCATCCGCGGATGTCACCTCTCCCACGACGAACGCACTGGCCTCGGGCCCGAATAACCCTCGCCTCAGCAACTACACGTTGGACCCGATCTATGCGTGGGCCGTGAACTTCTTCCCGTACAACTTCAACTCGACCGGTGACGATGGCAACGCCGGAAAGATCTTCAGCCAGCTCTACGTCCGCCAAGCCATCCAGCTCTTGGTCGACCAGCCGCTTTATATCAAGAAGATCTACAAGGGCTACGGCGTCGGCACCTACGGCCCGGTGCCGAGCCAGCCGGCCAACGCATTCGCGTCGGCCGAGGTGAAGAACAACCCGTATCCGTACAATCCGACCAAGGCTGTCTCACTCCTGAAGGACCACGGATGGAAGGTCGTGGCCGGCGGGACCAGCACCTGTGCGTCGCCGGGTACGGGTGCCACCCAGTGCGGAGCGGGTATTCCGGCTGGCGCCAAGCTCAACTTCGACCTCCAGTACGGCAGCGGTTCGGACTCTGAAACCCAGGTGATGACCGCCGAGAAATCTTCCTGGGCAACGGCCGGCATCAACGTGAACCTGTCCCAGGCCTCGTTCAACACGGTGCTCGGAAATGCCGTGCCGTGCAGCGGTGGGCCGTCCTGCTCGTGGCAGATGGCCAACTGGGGCGCTGGCTGGATCTTCGCCCCGGACTACTACCCGACCGGTGAGTCGATCTTCCAGACCGGAGCCGGCTCCAACTCGGGCAGCTACTCGGACCCGACCAACGACGCCAACATCCTGGCCACCAATACCACCTCGGTACCGCTCACCCAGTACGAGAACTACCTGGCCGAGCAGCTCCCCGTCGTCTACGAGCCCAATCAGGTGACGAGCATCACCGAGATCGCCAAGGGACTGTCTGGCGTCACTCCGCAGAGCTCGCTCATCGAGCTCAATCCGGAAAACTGGCGGTTCAACGGTTGAGCAATGACGACGGACGCCCGTCGCCCGTCGCCCGTCTCCTATCGTGACGCAGATGTCTGAAAGCAGCGAGAGTCCCCCGGCCCGGTCGGCGATCCGAGGTCGGGGGACTTCGAGTTTGACTTTCGAGTCCGAGCCGGCCGGGCAGCGATGACCGGCTACATCATCCGAAGGTGCGGGCAGGCGGTGATCGTCGTGCTCGGAGTGATCCTTCTGACCTTCCTGCTAGCCAGGCTGATCCCTGGCGGCGAGGCCCGGGCGGTGCTCGGAACCAAGGCAACGGCCCGTTCCATCGCTGCGTTCGACCTGCGAAACGGTCTGGACCTGCCGATCTACGACCAGTTCTGGCGGTACGTCGAGGGCATCTTCGTCCACTTCGACCTCGGGTACTCCTACAAGTACAACCAGGGAGTGGCCGCGGTGATCGTGGGGCGGCTTCCGAAGACGCTCACCTTGGTGACGGTCTCGGTGGTCCTCGCACTCATCATCGCCATCCCGGTGGGCATCCTGCAGGTGGTGCGCCGTAACAAGCCCGTCGACTACGCCCTCACCGGTGTGTCGTTCTTCTTCTATGCCATGCCCGACTTCCTTGTCGGAACCCTGCTGATCGTCTGGTTCGCCTTCGACCTGAAATGGTTCCCGGTGTCGCCACCAACAGACGCGTCCGCATGGACGATATTCACCGATCCGATGGCGTTCGTACTCCCGGTCGTCACGTTGTGCGTGACGAGCATCGCCTCGTTCAGCCGGTACATGCGGTCCTCGATGATGGACGCCATGGCTGAGGACTACGTCCGCACCGCCCGAGCCAAGGGGGCGAGCAACAACCGCATCCTCTACGGCCACGCCCTGCGTAACGCGCTGATCCCCATCCTCACCCTGCTCGGCCTGTCGCTCCCCGCCATCGTCAGCGGTGCTCTGATCGTCGAGAACGTCTTCAACTACCCGGGCATGGGACTGCTCACCGTGCAGGCGGCGTTCAACGACGACATCCCGGTGGTGCTCGGGACCACCCTGGTGATCACGATCGCCACAGTGATCGGCTCGCTGCTGGCCGACATCTTGTACGCCGTGGCTGATCCACGGATCCGTCTTGGAGGGGAATGACATGGCAGATCTCACCGACGGAACGATGGATCCGGTCTTCAACAATGTCGAGTCCGAGGTAGGCCTCCCCATCGGCGACGGCGAAGTCCTGCGCGCCATCGATCTCGAGGGCAGCAGGGCACCGGTGCCCGAGGGGGGAGAGTCGACTTCTTCGGGGGGGAACCTGCGTCAGATGGGCCAGGTGTTTGCCGAAAACAAGCTGGCCGTCGTCAGCCTGGGCGTCATCGGCTTCATGATCCTGTTCTGCTTCCTCGGTCCGCACCTGTACCCGACCAATCAGACCAACACCCAGCAGGCGCTGCAGGACTCGGTACAGAATGCCCCGCCCGGCAACGGCAATCCGCTCGGAACCGACGAGTCGGGCTTCAACATTCTCGGCCGGCTCATGTTCGGTGGCCAGGCGTCGTTGATCGTCGGGCTCCTGTCGGCTCTCGTCGCCACCGTGTTCGGCACGCTGTTCGGGGCGATTTCGGGCTTCTTCGGCGGCTGGGTCGACTCGTTGCTGATGCGGATCGTGGATGTGCTGCTATCGATTCCGGTGCTGTTCCTGTTGATCGCGCTGGTCACCATCTACCACTCGTCGGAGATCCTGTTGATCCTGGTGATCGCCTTCGTGAGTTGGCTGGTTCCGGCCCGGCTCATCCGCGGAGAAACGCTCTCCTTGCGGACGCGGGAGTACGTCCAGGCCGTCCGCGTCATGGGCGGGAGCCGCAACCGGATCATCAACCGGCACATCATCCCCAACGCAGTGGGCACCATCGTGGTGTTCGCCACCTTCCAGGTGGCCGACTCGATCTTGCTGCTGGCCGCGCTGGGCTTCTTGGGGCTCGGAGTGCCGGCTCCCAACACGGACTGGGGCACCATGTTGTCGAACGGGGTGAATGCTGCAGGCAACGGGTACTGGTGGCAGATCTACCCGGTCGGCCTGTGCATCGTCCTCGTGGTCATCGCCTTCAACTACGTGGGTGACGCCATGCGGGACTCGCTCGAGATCCGCCTTCAGCAGCGGTAGGTCGGTGGCTGGGCACCGGATCAGGCGCCATCGCACGAAGGGCTTGTCAGGTGCCGGTTTTTCGGCTGTACGCCGCAGGCCTGTGGGGCATTCAGACCGTCCCGGACGTTGCCTGGGTGGCCGCCATGGTGACCGGAGTCCGCAGTGGAAAGTGGCACGCAGCCAGATGGCCGTCGCCATAGGCCTGCATCGGGGGCTGCTGCTGTCGGCACACGTCTTGCGCCGCTGGGCAGCGGGTGTTGAACCGGCACCCGGTGGGAGGGGCCATGGCGGACGGGAGCTCGCCAGCGACCCGTACCCGGGCCCGTGCGGTGGCCCGGGCGGACTCGACATCGGCCACCGGAACGGCATCGAGCAGCCCGAGCGTGTAGTGGTGGGCCGGAGTTGCGTAGACAGTGGCTGCAGGGCCGAACTCGACCAACTGGCCCAGGTACATCACGCCGATGGTGTCGGCCATGTAGCGGAGCACGGCCAGATCGTGGGAGATCATCAGATAGGTGAGCCCGTGCCGGGATTGCAGGTCTTTCATCAGGTTCAAGATCTGGGCCTGGATAGAGACGTCGAGGGCGGAGACCGGCTCGTCGGCCACGATCAGTTTGGGACCGAGTGCCAGCGCTCGGGCCAGTCCGATCCGTTGGCGCTGCCCACCCGAGAACTCGTGGGGGTAGCGGTCCACCGAGGACCGGCTGAGTCCTACCTCGTCGAGCAGCGACAGGACCTTGTCGGTCTGGTCGGCAGCCGAACCCACCTTGTTGACCTTGAGCGGCTCACGGATGATGGTCCCCACCCGCATGCGAGGGTCGAGCGAAGCGTAGGGATCTTGGAACATGAGCTGCAGATCGCGACGGCGCCCCTCTAGTGACCGATCCCGCATGCCGGTGAGCTCTACGCCGTCGAAAAGGATCGAACCCGAGTCCGCCCGTTCGAGTGCGACCAGGAGACGACCAACGGTGGTCTTTCCGCAGCCCGACTCACCGACCAGTCCAAAGGTCTCTCCACGGCGGATGCCCAGGCTCACGCCGGACACCGCCTTGACCGAGCCGACCTGACGCCGGAAGACGCCGCCGGCTAGGACCGGGAACTCTTTGACCAGATCGGTCGCCTCGAGGATCAGATCGACACCGCCGGTGTCGTCGAGGATGGTGTTGATCGCAGCCGGAGCAGCGGCAACAGTTGCAGCCTCTGCTGTCTTGCCTGGCGCATCAGGGTTGACCGGGTGGAAGCAGGCGAACCGATGGGGATGTGCACTGGTGGTGGCGATCTTGGTCAGCGGAGGCTCCTGGGTGCGGCAGGTGTCTGTGGCGAACTGGCAGCGCGGAGCAAACCGGCACCCTGTGATCGGCTGCGAGAGGTCAGGCGGCAGTCCGGGGATCGACAGCAGGCGTTCCTCCCGGCTCTGGTCGATCTTGGGAACCGACGCCAGCAGAGCTTGAGAGTAGGGGTGCCGGATCCGGCCGAAGAGCTCGCTGGTCTCGGCCTCTTCGGCGACCTTGCCGGCGTACATGACGACGACCCGGTCGGTTCGGCCGGCGATCACCCCCATGTCGTGGGTGATCAGCACGACGGCCATCGACAGGCGCTGACGCAGATCGTCGATCAGATCGAGGATCTGGGCCTGGATGGTGACGTCGAGTGCGGTGGTGGGCTCGTCGGCGATCAGCAGTTTGGGTTCACAGGCCAGCGCCATGGCGATCATCACCCGCTGACGCAGCCCGCCGGACAGTTCATGGGGATACTGGTCGAGGCGTTCTTCGGGCTGGGGCATCTCCACGTGACGGAGCACATCGAGCGCCCGGGCCCGGGCCTCGGTGCGGCTCACATCACGATGGAGGAGCACGGCTTCGGAAATCTGCTTTCCGATGGTCATCGTCGGGTTGAGCGAGGTCATGGGGTCCTGGGGAATGAGGGCTACCTCATCGCCCCGGACGGTTCGCATCTGACGCTCGTCGAGCCCGGCAAGATCCCGGCCGAGCAGGGTCACCGAGCCTCCGGTCAAGTGTCCGTTTGCCGGTAGGAGACGCATGATCGACAGACCAGTTGTGCTCTTGCCGCATCCCGACTCGCCCACGATGCCGACGCACTCGCCCTCGTCGACGTCGAAGGACACGCCGTCGACAGCCACAACGGATCCCGACCGAAGATGGAACTCGGTGCGCAGGTCGCGCAACTGCAGGACGGGTGCCATCGGTCGAGTGTAGCGAGCACTCCTGTCGTCGACGGGGTGTCGGGTTGCCCAAGGCAACGCCGGCACCCCGTCGTGCATCAGGCGGTGATCAGGCAGTGACCTCGATGTTCAGACGCTCGCTGGCCTCGATGAACTCCTCGACCATGGAGAACACGACGTCCTTGGCCTTGCGCACTGTGGTGGCCCGGCCGATGACCTGGCCGCACGGGTTGAAGTTCACGTCGCGTGCCTGCTCGGGGTAGCGGTGCCCACGGGACACGGCTTCGATCGCCACCATCATCTGCAGCGGCATGGGGAGCGGGTCCGGGGTGTCCTCGGCCTCCCATGCATCGGTCCAGTCATTGCGGAGCATCCGGCACGGCTTGCCGGTGAAGCTGCGCGACCGGACTGTGTCCCGGCTCGACGCAGCCAGGTAGGTCTCCATCTGCTTGGGCGGGATGTCGGCCTCTTCGACGGTCAGCCACAAGGTGCCCGACCACACGCCCTGGGCGCCGAGCGCCATGGCCGCCGCCATCTGGCGGCCGCTGCCGACGCCGCCCGCGGCCAGCACCGGGGTGGGGTAGACGGCATCGATGACCTCGGGCCACAGCACGATGCTGCCGACATCGCCGGTGTGGCCACCACCCTCGGACCCTTGGCAGATGATGAAGTCGAGTCCAGCGGCCTTGTGGTTGAGGGCGTGCTTGACCGATCCGGCCAGTGCTCCGATGAGCAGGCCTGCGCCCTGCACCTTGGCGATCACGTCGTCAGGAGGGGTACCGAGCGCATTGGCGATCAGCTTGACGTTCGGATGGCGCAGCGCCACATCGATCAGCCCGGCTGCATGGGCCGCCGTCCAGCCGATCATGCCGTTGGATGTCCGCTCGTCCTCGGGGATCTCGGGCACATGGTGGTCGGCCAGGATCTTCATGGCGAACTCTTTGTGCTCGGCTGGAACCAGTCCGCGGATCTGGGCCTCGAGCTTGTCGGGGTCCATCTCGTCCATGCCTTCGTACTTGGCCGGAATGACGATGTCCACGCCGTAGGGCTTGTCACCGACATGCTCGTCGATCCAGGTCAGCTCCACTTCGAGCTGCTCAGGGGTGAAGGCGATGGCGCCGAGGACGCCGATCCCTCCGGCATTGGTGACTGCCGCCACCACGTCGCGGCAGTGGGTGAAGGCGAAGATGGGGAACTCGATGCCGAGTCGGTCGCAGATCTCAGTGTGCATGGTGGGTCTCCTGTGTGATGGGTGAACGGATGGTGGATTCGGTGGCGTGGGCGGATTCGGTGGCGTGTGTGGATTCGGTGGCGTGGGTGGAGTCGGAAGAGCTGAGGAGTTCCGAGGG